>NZ_JBMIRS010000118.1:0-23222 GCF_049198005.1 Paracidovorax sp. MALMAid1276
GATGCCTTCTACCGCGCAGACTCCTAGGCCTGCCCGGGCTTCGCCCCGCGTTCAGTTGCCGGCTTCCTTGACAGAAGGAAGCTTGGAGACCAACCGCAGCGACACCGTGAGGCCTTCGAGCTGATAGTGGGGACGCAGGAAGAACTTGGATGTGTAGTAGCCAGGGTTGCCTTCCACCTCGTTCACCTCGACCTCTGCAGCAGCCAACGGCTTGCGCGCCTTGGTTTCCTGCGACGAGTTCGAAGGATCACCGTCCACGTAGTTCATGATCCAGTCGTTGAGCCAGCGCTCCATGTCGCTGCGTTCCTTGAACGAACCGATCTTGTCGCGCACGATGCATTTGAGGTAGTGCGCGAACCGGCAGCAGGCAAACATGTAGGGCAGGCGTGCCGAAAGGTTCGCGTTGGCCGTGGCATCTGCGTCGTAGTATTCCGCAGGCTTGTTCAGCGACTGGGCGCCGATGAAGGCTGCGACGTCGGAATTCTTGCGGTGTACCAGCGGCATGAAGCCGTTCTTGGCGAGTTCGGCTTCGCGGCGGTCGCTGATGGCGATTTCCGTGGGGCATTTCATGTCCACGCCACCATCATCGGTGGGGAAGGTGTGCGCCGGCAGGTTTTCCACCGCGCCGCCCGATTCCACCCCCCGGATGGACGTGCACCACCCGTAGTACTTGAACGATCTGTTGATGTTCACCGCCATCGCATAGGCCGAGTTGGCCCAGCAGTACTTGCTGTGGTTGCCTCCGGACGTTTCCTCCTCGAAGTCGAACTCATCGACCGGGTTGGTTTTTGCGCCGTAGGGCAGCCGCGCGAGAAAGCGAGGCATGGCCAAGCCGATGTACTTGGAATCGTCCGATTCCCGCAGGCTGCGCCAGGCTGCGTATTCCGTGTTGGTGAAGATCTTGGTCAGGTCGCGGGGGTTGGCAAGCTCTTGCCAGGAGTCCATCTGCATCAGGGCGGGCGAAGCGCCCGAGATGAATGGGCAGTGCGCCGCCGCAGCCACCTTGGCCATCTCGCCCAGCAGCTCGACGTCCGGAGGGCTGTGGTCGAAGTGGAAGTCTCCCACCAGGCAGCCGAAGGGTTCCCCGCCAAACTGCCCGTATTCTTCTTCGTAGACCTTCTTGAAGATCGGGCTCTGGTCCCAACCCACGCCCTTGTAGCGGCGCATGTTGCGATGAAGCTCTTTCTTGGAGATGTTCATCACGCGGATCTTGAGCATCTCGTCCACTTCGGTGTTGGTCACCAGATGCTGAAGCCCGCGCCATGCGCCTTCCAGTTTCTGGAATTCGGCGTGGTGGATCACGAGATTCACCTGTTCGGACAGCTTGCGGTCAATCTCCGCAATGATGGCCTGGACCGTTTGGTATGCGTCGTTGGAGATGGTTGCGACCGAAGCCAGGGCTTGCTGGGCCAGGGTTTGGACGGCCGCCTCCACGGCATCTCGCGCCTGGTCCGTCTTGGGCTTGAACTCCTTGCTCAGCAGGGTTGCAAACTCGTGCCCCTCCAGGGTCTGGGCGGCGTTGGATTCGCTGATGGGTAGTGCGCTCATGGATGAATTCCGTTCGCTGTTCTTCTGCCTCAAGCGGCATCGTTCTGTACAGAGCCTTCCACGGTGTCCGTGGCAGGTTTCGCGCCAGCGGCGAGCGATTTGAGCAGCGCGGGGTCCTGGAGCACCTTGCGGATCAGCTCCTCGGCGCCCTGCTTGCCATCCATATAGGACAGGAGGTTGTGCAACTGGGTGCGGGCTTCCAGCAGGCTGTTCAGCGGGCCGATGTTGCGGGCAACGGCGGCCGGCGAAAAGTCGTCCATGCTCTCGAACGTCAGATCAACGCTCAGGTAGCCCTCTCCCGTCAGCGTGTTCGGCACCAGGAACGATGCGCGCGGCTTGATCGATTTCATCCGCGCATCGAAGTTGTCGATGTCAATGTCGAGAAACTTGCGATCCGCAATTTCGGGCAGATCCTCCAGCGGCTTGCCGGAAAGGTCGGCCATCACGCCCATCACGAAGGGGATGTGCACCTTCTTTTCAGAGCCGTAGATTTCGACGTCGTATTCGATCTGCACCCGGGGTGCCCGGTTTCTCGCAATGAACTTCTGCCCGCTCTTGCCCACTTTGGTAATTGACATGGTTACCTCCTCCAAGTTGCCTGATGCAAAAAAACCTGTTCTTCACATGCCGGGCGTCGGCCGAAGTCCGCCCCGGTTCAAATGCTTACAAAGTTGTGTGAATCCGCCACAGTCAACAGCGCTTGGCAGATGTCTGTGTGCTTCCCTCGTATCGCCCGCCCAGCATGTCTTTGCGTATATTTGTCAGTGCGCGCCCCGTGGTCCGACTTGTGAAGAGTTACAAGCGAAACCTCTGAGAACTTTTGCGGTGAACCCGCTGGTGCAATGGCGTACTTCAGTATCTGTGGCTTCTTCGGCCTGACTGTTACAGTTCGTAGGCTCACCCCGTGCTGTCCGAGGTGGTGCCGGTGATCACTTCGATCTGCTGCAGGCTTTGCGGCGCCAGCTCACGCAGGATGTCCATGAACCCCATGCCCATGAGCCGGGCAGAACGCCGAATGAGCAGTGAGGCGGGGTTTGTCGGCTCAGTGGACTCCAGGAACTCAGCGATTCGCACGAGCTGCCTGATGGCGTCGTCCCGCGTTCGGATTTCCAGTGCGTCGTTGCGCGGCGGCAAAGCAGCGGGCGCAGCGCTCGCCTCTTCGCCGGGCGCGGGATGCGCCAGGGGAGCGCTGCGCGATGGGAGCAGCCCCGCCAACAAGGCCAGCAGTGATTGAATGTTGCCCAGGTCAGGGTGCTGGTGGTGAGGGAGTTTGTCTGCACAGATCTGCTGGATTTTTTGCAGGGCTGTCCGGGCGCGGGGCAGCGCCATCAAGTGCGGGTCTTCACGCCTGACGGCATCGTCCAGTCCCATTCGCAGCTGTTCGGCCGTGAGCTGGGGGTTGGACTCTGCACGCTGGCCCCGCGCAAGAACTTCGGAATCCCGCACCGTGAATTGACCGAAGGTGGACTTGAAGAGTTCGGTTTGCCTCAGCTCTCGCAGCAGGCCTGACACGTCGTTCAGGATGGCGATCGCATTCATGCGCATGAAGTAATCGTCTTCCTCGGCCATGGGGTGCACGAGATCCCAGTAACGCTCCAGCAATGCGGCCATGAGGTCCAGACCCCGCGCCAGCCCTTGCAAGCCCGATGTGTTAGTCCACGATCTGCACAGCAGGCCCGCAATCCGCATGTCCTTGCTTTGAAGCAGCAGTTGAACGGCGTTGCTCTCAACGGCTGGCCATTCCGGCTCCTCTGCAGGGATGATGGTGTCGCCGTATTGCTGCTCCACCTTTCCCCGCGCGGCTTGCTCCAGCGCAAGGAACTCCGGCGCATAGGTCATTTCGGGACCGCATGGCGGGCTGGTGGTCGCTTCCTGGAGGAGTTCGTCGATATCGGTCACGGACATGTGCAGGCTCTTGTTCACGAAGTGGTGGGTGCCGGGTTCGGGTCGGCGTATGCGGGCGTGGAGAAAAGCTGGCAGAACAATGTTCGGTCGAGCGAACCGTGGTGCACCACGTCCCGATACCGGGCGTGTGCCGTGGGGGAAACCCACCAGACACTGTGGGCGCCTATGCGTCGCAGCCATTCACGCCATTCGCCGCGGGGCAGCTCCACTGTTGCATCTGGTCCGTGGCGCTCGGTGGAGGCCTCGCTGAGATCGCTCAGGATGTCGTCGATCAAGGAGGGCTCACGGGGAGCCGCGCCAAGGGGGTCGAATGGGGGCGCGAGATGGGAGACACGTTCGTCCAGCGCTTGCGCAGACAGGGTCTGGCGCCGGGCGTCCACAATGGCAGCCCGCGCGCCCGAGAAAAAGGCACGCAGTCGGGGGTCATCTGCCAAGCCGCTGCCCGGCAGTGGTGGCGCAGCCAGGATGGTGAGTGGATAGTAGCGCCCGACCCGATCCATGCTGGGGGCCAATGCGCCCACCAACGCACTGCGCGTCGCAGTGGCGGAGGCGACAAAGAACCAGACCGGTGCCGTGACGAAGGCGGAGGTCCAGCCTTCCGCATTCAGCGCACGCAGTTCGTCCATCCCTGCCCGCAGCCATGTGTCCCATTCGGACTCCAGCGTGTGGGACATGCGCCGTCCGGCAAAGTCCCCGAGACCGGGGAGCTTTCCGTACCACCCCGCGGCGCCAAGGGGCTCGCCGTGGCGCGGGGCGGGGCTCAGAGGCTGTTCGGGCATTCGAACTCCTCCATGGCCTTCAGGCGGAACGGGTTGAGAACGCTGCTGGTGGTCACCTCAAAGCGCACCCTGCGACCATCGACGTTGAAGATGGCTGTGAACTTCTCGGGGGCATTGCCAGGCAGGAGTTGCGCGCGGTCAAACAGACGGTGCAGGGCCCAGGGGCCTTCGGTGACCAGCCCCGAGTTCTCCGCGCCGGCGGCCGTGATCTGCAGCCTGACCTGGCCCGTTCCGCGCGTGCCGGGCCAGCTGATGGACTTGGGTATTTGCGGGCCGTGCTGATACCGCAGTACCTCGCCGTCGACGTCCAGCACCATTTGCGAAATGGAGGCGTCCATCTCAATGGGCTTCACGTCAAGCCGGATGCCGGGAGCCTTTCCGCCCGCCCTGAAGAAGACGTCCCGGATGGTTGCCGCCTTCTGGAAGGACGCGAGCGAAGCCGAGCCTCCGACCGGTGTGCCGTCCACGCCCTGCTTGAATGTCCATGTCGCCGTCGAGATGTCGACCATGGGCTGCAGCGTGCCGCGGAAGAATTCATCCATCGTCCCGCCCGCGGAGAACAGGCGGGAAAAATCATCGGCCGTCACATCGCGCCCGGCACTGCGCGTGAAGGGATAGCGCCCCAGGATGGCTCTGCGGCAGAAATCACCGATGGTGGCATTCAGGTTTCCACCGATCGTGCTGCGCACGTCCCGCCCCACCATGGTGGATGTTGCCATCGCGAGGTCGTCATACATGATGTTGAGTGGCGGAGGAAGGCGCTTGGCCTCGGCCCGCACCCTCTCCAGGGTGGAGGAAAGGGTGGGCGGAACGCTCCCCCCGGCTTTCACCTGCTGGCGCGCAGCAGCGATGACGGCGGAGGCCTCGTTGAGAACCAGCAGGCTTTGCGCCAGCGGGCTCGGGCCGGACCCATTGCTCGCAGCCAGGCGACGGTATTCCCGAAACCTGAAATCGACGATGTCCGCCTCCAGGTTCCCGCTCGGCGTCAGGCCTCCCACGTTGACCTGCTTGCCTGTCAGGCGGCTCAGCTGGCGCTGTTCTTCGCGGATGCGGTTGAGCTTGTCGCCCAGCCAGCTGCTCGTGCCAGCGCCTGTGCCTCCCTCGGCGTCGGGTCGCCTGGCCAGTGTGGTCTCCCGCGCCACGGCGCGGATGAACTGCTCGAGGCTGGAGTTGGCGGCGGAATACAGGCGGGCCTGCTCACCCGCCTGGTCCAGCGAGCCGATGCGAATCGGCCGCACATCGGCCAGATAGTCTTCCCAGAGCTTGGCGTACTCCATCAGGTAGAGGCGCTTGACCTCGCTGGCCAACTGCCCCGTCAGAACTTCCTGGGTGGTACTTCGCTTTCCGTCTGCCTGGCCGATCACCCAGCCCTCTTCCTTGGACAGAAGTGTCGTCACCTTGGGCACTTCGTGCAGGAAGACGCCGTGGTAGCCGTCATAGGTGAACAGCCCCGGGATACCCTGGGTCAGCGGACGGCCGCTGCGGCGGCTGAATACCTGCGGCGCCTCCGGGCCGCTTGCGCGCACGACACTGAAGTCGGCTGGAAGATTGTTGCCGGAGGCGAGCAGCTGCTTGAGCCGGCTGTACGCGCGCTGCGCTGGTGACATCTGCGCCAGGCGCTGGCGCACGTCCGCCACCAGGGCGCTGTCGATGGGCGTCGTGGCCAGGACCACCCGCTCGTCCATCAGGCGGTCGAGATGGTGCGAAAGCCGCTCTCCCACGCCGGCCTGAACCAGTTCTGGCGTGAGACGCGATTCCCAGTCGTGCCGGATCCAGGCCTTGACGGCACGGGCTTCGAACCGGTCCGCGTCATGGACCATCAGATACGCCTTCAGCGCCTCGTAGCTCGCCTCGGGGTTGGTGGTGGAGGTCTGCTGGAGCGAGCTGCGAAGTTGCCGCACGATGCCGGGTAGCCACGCATCTTCCAGCAAGCGCAAATAGGTGGTGTCTGCTGCCGTCTGCACCTTGGGTACTTGCAGCAAGCCCCAGCGCCAGCTGATGGGCGGCGAGCCGGTGTAGCGTTCACTGACCGCCAGCGATTCTGCGTGGTCCAGCAGCGGCAGCAGCGCCACCAGGTTGTCGAGGTCGGTGTTCTTGGCCTCTTCCACGCCCTGGCGCAATGTGGCAACGCTTTGCCGAACCTCTTCCAGATAGGCAAGGTTGTTGCTGTTGCTGATGCTCCAAGCCAGCGCGGCACCGGCGAAGGCGAGCGCCAGCCCGATCAGTCCCCCCGCCTGCAGCATGCGCAGGTGCCGCTCCTTCTTCGCATTGCGGCCTGTGAGTCCGGCCTCGTTGAACATCACCCCTTTGAAGAGGGTTTCGATGAAAAAGCTCTTTCCCTGCTGGCCGGCGGCGGGCCTGGGCGGACTGCTGACCGCGAACCGGCGCTTGAGCGCTGAAAGAACCCGGTCGAACGGCATGCCTTCCTGCGTTCCACTTGTGAAGTACACGCCTCTGAACAGAGGCTTTTCCTTGAAGCGAGACGACGAAAACGCGGCTTCCAGCGTTTGCCTCACGATGTCCCGCAAGCCCTCGAACTGCTGAGGAAGCGCATAGATCAGTCCGCGCCGTGCAAGATCGGGCTCCGCAAGCAGCCGCTGAGGAAGCAGCCGATGGATCTGGGCGACAAGGGCGTCGAACTCGGCTGTGAACTGCGCGGTAGGGTCCAGGCTGGGGCCGGACTCCCTGTATGCCTGTGTGAAGCCCCAGACCTGCGCGCGCTCCTCGCGGGTCATTTGGCCGAAGAACTCGTTGAAGCCTGCAAGCAGGTCCGTCTTGGTGACCAGGATGTACACCGGGAACTTGATGGCCAGCTCCTCGCACAGCTCGCCCAGCCGCATGCCGATGGTCTTGGCCAGACGGGTACGCTCAGGCTCGGTGCTGCTCAGCAGCTCTTGCACGCTCAGCGTCACGATGACACCGTTGATCGGCTGGCGCCCCCGGAAGCGTTTGAGCAGTTGCAGGAAGCCCGACCACGCTGCCTTGTCCTGCACGGCGTCGCTTTCCTGCGTGGTGTAGCGGCCGGCCGTGTCCAGCAGCACCGCCTGGTCCGTGAACCACCAGTCGCAGTTGCGCGTTCCACCCACCCCCCGGATGGATCCCTTGCCGAACTGCTCTTCCAAAGGAAAGCTCAGCCCGGAGTTGACCAGCGCCGTGGTCTTGCCGGATCCCGGCGACCCGATGATCAGGTACCAAGGCAACTGGTACACATAGCGTTTGGTGAGCCGGCCGAACAGTCCGCTCTCTGTCGCGCCGAACCGCGTTTTTGCGAGGATCTGGACGGCATCCTGGAACCGGCCCTCCAGTTCGGCCACTTCCTCATGCCCGGGCGCCGCATTTTCAACGCCATCGCGCCCCGCGGTGAGTCGGGCCAGTTGGCCCAGCAGCTTGTCGTTCATGCGCTTGGCGCGCCACCACAGCAGCATCAGCCGGAAAAACCACAGCACGAAAAGAGCGGCGATCAGGGACCAGCGAACGGTCTCGCTCTCCAGCGGCTGATAGGGTTTGATGTAGACCAGGGGGCCGATGAACCAGATGACCAGGCTCAGCAGCACAAGCCCGCAGAACACCAGGGTGTGTCTATTGAATACCAAGGAAGCCATTTTTCGCAGGATGCTCATTTGCGGGAGCCTTCGACACGTGTGCTGGGGATGCCGACGGCCTGCAGTTCACTGTCGCGCACCTGCGGGGCGACCATCAGAATGATTTCAACGCGCCGGTTGCGCGCCTTGCCCTCGCTGGTGGTGTTGGGCGCCACAGGGTCGGATTCACCGCGACCCTCGGCGCGCAATCGGCTGCTGTCGCGCACGGTGCGCGACAGCATGTCGGAGACAGACTGGGCGCGCTCCTGGGAGAGGTGCCAGTTGGAGGGAAAACGCGCGGTGCGAATCGGGGAGGTATCGGTATACCCGTTGACCACCACCTTGCCTGGAACCTCGTTGAGTGCGACGGCGATCCGCTGGATCACCTGGACATAGCGGGGCTTGACCGTCGTCGATGCCGGGTCAAACAGGCCGTCCCCCCGGAGGATGATGGTGCTGCGGTCCGCCTGGTCGATGACTTCCACCAGACCTTCCCGGATCTCGGGCTCCAGGAACTGCCGCAGCCGGGGTTTGTCCACGGTGGCGACGGCGGCAATCGCCTTTGGAAAGCGGATCCCGTTGATGGCTGCAAACAAGGCGTCGGACTGCGCAGCAAGCCGGTAGTTGAACCAGAGGAACAGCATGAACGCCAGCAGCAAGGTCAACGCTGTAGCCACCCAAAGAGGCACCATGGTCCAAGGCGGTGCGGCTTTGCGCTCTTCGCCCTTCCAGCGCAGCGACAAGGCGCTGCTGCGGTCACCGCGCGTACTTTCTATCAGCGCGAGGAGGCGGGCCTTGAGCGTCTCCAGCTGGCTGCGCCCGTTCTCGATGACCCGGTAGCGGCCTTCAAAACCGAGCATCAGGCAGAAGTACATGAGCTCGATCAGATCGATGTGTTGATGGGGTGTCTGGACCAGCTTCGCGAGCAGCTGGAAGAATTTTTCCCCGCCCCAGGTCTCGTTGTGCAAGGCCACCAGCAGGCTGAACTTCGGCCACACCCCAGACCCACCCCAGGGGGTCTGCGCGGCGGCCTCATCCACCACGGTGCACAGGCAATAGCGGGCGCCGATCACGGTCTCGATCGGAACTCCGGCAGCGCCTGCGTGGCGCTCGAACTCTCGAACATTGGCCAGAAGGAGTCGCTGAAACCCCTCTGGGTCCGAGTTGGAGGCCATCGCACGAATTTGCGGAATCAGGTTCAGCAGGGCATTCGCCGCCGCGACAAGCGGGTTCCCTCCGCTGATCACATCGGGAAGGTCGGTCCGCGGGCCAGGCGCGGGAGGCATGGACGTGTCCATCAGCCTCGGAATTCCCTCCGCCGCGAGACTGCCACCGGACGAGGCGAAAAGGTTGTCCGTCATTTGCATGGTCATGGACATGGGTTACCTGCGAATGGCCCAGAACTCGAGTTGCAGCTCAGGGAATTCGCCAGAGACGTGCATGGCGAGCCCGCCCGAGTTGCTCAGCTGGCGCCAAAGGTCGTGGGTGGTGTCCACTTCGAAATAGGAATATCCGGCGTGATAGGGGATTTCGCGCGGGGCGACGGAGAGTGAGCGCAACACGACGCCGGGAAGGTGCAGGTTGACCAGGTCGCGGATCTTTTCGACGGGGCCGAGCTTGGTCTGGGTGGGGAAATGGGTGTGCAAGAACTCCACAGTTGTCTGCGCATGGACGGCCAGCACGAAGTCGCACGTCGTCAACAGCTCGGTCGAGGGGATCAGTGCAACACGCACTCCATACTGCCGCTCCTGCAACTCGATCTGAATGGCGTTCTGCTCCAGCACGGAGGACAGGCCCCGGCGCAGCTCCAGCATCAGGGGTGGGAAGCAGCTGCGCAGGTCGTCATGGTCGTACGCCGGCAGGGGGGCAGGGCGTCGTTGCTCCCGGGTGAACGTGGCAAGCTCGCCAGCCATCTTCAGCAGATCGTCAAACAGGCGCTCCGGGTGGATCGCGCGGGTGCGCACCCAGTGTTCAACCGCAGGTTCCCACCGATTGATGTACTGCAACATCAGGAAGTCACCCACCTCTCCCACTCCGCCTCGGCCGGGCTGAATCAAGCGCTCTTCCAGGGCTGCGCCGCGCTGCTTCAGGAGGCCGTGCAGCTCCTTGCAGAACTGAAAAAGGGCGGTCGCTTCGGAGTTGTTGACCACCGTGGGCATGAACGACTTGTCCACAAGTGCGGATCCATCGGCATTGCGCTCCACCACGTGTGCTACGGGCAGCGAGACCCAGCCCCGCGACAGCTCTCGGGCCGGGCGGAGGCTGAAACGGACGCGGCCCAGTTGCACCTCGGCGGGCTGTGCCCCGACGTCGTTGACATCGGAGACTTCCAGAACCTCGGCCTGGTAACGGGTCATGCCGGTGTCGGCCTCGCTCATCGTGACTTCTGCACCGCTGCTGCGGCGAAGAGGCAGGGCGAGGTGAACGATGGAATCCTTGATGTCCTTGCCCACATCCAGCGGGGGCGGGGCGTCGTCGACCTGGGGAATATGGAACGGTGTTCCATCAGGCAGCACGCCCCTGGCTGACAACACTGCGATCTTGCCGAGTGCCAGCATTTGCATGTCCAGGCTCAGTTCCGAGAACCCCCAGAAAAAGGGCTGGGAGGGCAAGCAGCGGCCCTGCACCAGAAAGTCGATGTACCGCTCTTGTTGTTGAAAGTGCTGGGGGCGCAGGAACATGCCTTCGGCCCACACCACCTTTCTCTGCCATACCATGGTTCTACCTTGTTGTTGTTTGATGCTGGACCCGCACTGCGTCGCGTGACACCGTGACGAGGTAGTGCACCGGCTTGAGCCGCTCGGTCTGGCCCAGGCCCCACCAGCGTCGGCGCATCTCCACCGAGTTGGGGGCATCCACCGACGCGCGCCACGTGCTGCGCTCCAGGTCTCTGTATGCGGCAAAAAAGCCGAACGCCCTCACGTCCGGATTTCCCTTGCGTTCAATGATCCTGCGCTCGCCGGGCGCGATCAGAAACTCTTCGCGCCGCACGAAGTCGCCGCCCAGCTGGCTTTCATCCTTGTCCTGGAGGTCAAAAAAGCTCGAGCGCTCGAATGCAGCCGGTGCCCGAAGTTCATAGATGCGCAACAGAACGGGCTTGGGCATGCCGTCGACATCCGGGTTGAGGCTTCGCTCGGAGACGATCTCGATGATGGCTGGCGGAACGGCCGTGGGTGCTTCGGTGGGCCGGTTGAGCGTGCTCACCATCCCGCAGCCGGACAGTAGCCATGCCGATACAAGAACGAGCGCCTTTTGAACGATGGGCCGCGCGCGGCTGTGAGGGGTGATCACGTGTGAACTCCTTGCTGTGTCAGTTGATCGCCGGGTTGGCGCCTACCCAGACCGCCAATGCACTGAGGTTGTCCTGGTGCGGTCGGCCTTGCGTGACGACGGATGCGGCCATGGCGCGCAGCCAAGCGTCCGGGCGCTCGGACGTGCTGAGCGCACTTTCCATCTCGGATTCGTGCAGGTTCTCCCACAACCCGTCGGAGCACAGCAGAAAGGCATCGCCTTCCATCAGCTCCATGGACTCATGTAGTACGGTCGGAGGGACCGAGGACTGGGCACCGACTGCGCCGGCAAGAACGCTGCGGTTGGGCAGGGTGCGGGGGTCGCTTTGGCCGTAAACGCCGGCGTGCAGCAACTGCTGCACCACGCTGTGGTCTTCCGTCATGCTGGCGACCTTTCCATTGCGAAAGCAATACAGCCGCGAGTCGCCCCAGTGTGCCCAGAGTGCCCTGCCCATCAAAGGATCAATGCATAGCAACACGACGGTGGCGCTCATGTGCATCCGTGACCTGGACAGGGGCTGTTCTTCGGAGACGGTGTGCTCGGCCCGCGAGATGAGCGAGGCCAGGCTCGCTGGCGCGAACAGGGGGTTCTCGCGGTATGCGTCCAGCACCGCGTCCACCGTCAGACGGGCTGCCAACGCGCCGTTGCCATGCCCCCCAGCGCCGTCCGCCAGGGTGCAGCAAAATCCTTGTCGCCCGAGGTCGATCATCCCCAGGTAGTCTTCGTTCGTGGCGCGTGCACCCTGTTCGGTGATGGCCGACACGGTCAGCTGCAGCCGGTGGGATTCGCCTGCGATATGCGTGATCACGGCATCCCCCCGGTGGGCCGGGCCGCTTGCGCGGCCTGCTCATAGGCCTGCACGAATGTCTGGCCGGAAAACGCCATGAGATCGTCTTGCGCATGCTGCCTGATCGACTCGTACCTTTGCTGGTACTCGTCCCACAGCGCCGCCTTTCGGTGCAAGGACGAAAGCCTGGTCAGCAGGCCTGCCGAGCCCGCCGCCTGCTTTTCGAGCTCTGCAGGGCTCAGGCTGGTCACTGCTTCGGCATAGGCCGCTCGGATGCCGGCCATCAGCGCGATCTGGTGCACCGCAAGGTCGCTATAGGCCTCTTCCAGCGCCGCAGCCGGTGGCATGAAACCGGGGAAATTCTGGCCCACCAGCTGCAGCATCACGCCCTCTGCCGTGGGCAGGAACTTGAGAGGATTGTTCTTGCCGGATGCAATGACGGTCACATCGGCGCGGAATTCGCGCTTGATCTCCGATCGGGCGGAGAGCAGGTCGATGGACCCCTGCACCGCGATCCGGAGCGCCTCGCCAAAGCCGCGCATGAACTCCGGGTTGATCGTGAGGGTGGCACGGCCTTGAGCCAACCCCGCGCCTTCCAGGAAAGCCTCAGCCAGTCCCTGCGCGTCCCCAGCGTCTACGCCGTGTGGTGCGGCCAGCGATGCCGGCGCGGGAGATCGCACGTGCGCGTCTCGCGTCGAAGACGGTGCTGGAGGGGGGCTCACTGCATCGATGCCGAGCGGCGAGGGGGCAGGAGGCGCATCCGGCGCGGGCTGTGCGAGAAAGGTGTTGGGCTGGCCGCTGGGCGGCCTCGTGACTGACTCCAGCCCCTGGCAGGAAAGATTCGCGGGGCCGGCGGTTTGCGTGGAACTGCCAAACAGGTCGAGGTCCAGCCCTTGCATGGCTTCAAGCCCTGCCGCTTGCGCAACTGCTGCGGTGGCTTGCTGGGCGGTGTGCGAAGTGCGCGGCGCGCCGTCGGGCGTTGTCTCGGTGCGGCCCCCTTCCCGCGATGCGGCCGATGGCTCTGCGGTAGCAGTCGCGCCCCGCGGCATGCTGAAAACCTGCGCAAGGTCTGATCCACGCGTCTGACCGTGATCCAGGGTCTCCTTGTACATCGACTCGCCAGGCTCACGGAAGAGCTTGAGCGGGTTGAGCTCGACGCGTGGGTCCAGCTGCGGGGGCAGGCCGGTGTGCGCCGCGTTGTCCATCTCTCCGGCAAATTCTGAGGTGCGCGGCAGCGAGCGCAGCAGCTCGTCGTTCTTCAGCTGTGCCACTTCCGCCAGCGTCTTCGCCGGAAGATCGCCGCTCCACGCATCCCTGTGGTTTGCAGCCTCCCGAGGGTCGGCGGCAAACGGGTCAAAGTCTTCCGGGATCACCATGGCGCGATGAGCGACAGGCTCTTGCGCAACTGCTTGCGCGATTGCGGGGTTCGACAGTGCTGGCGCCTCGGCATCCAGGGCCTGCATCCTGTCCCCGGTCGCAGCGACAGGGTTGCGGTCGGCGCTCGTTGCCATGGGGGGCGCGAGCGGCGCAGCCACGCGGGTCTCCGCATCGGGGGGAAGGGCTTCAATGCGCCCCAACATGGCAAACGGATTGCCGTCCTCCAGATGTGGATCACTGCCGTTCACGCTCGACGGGGCCTGTGCCAATTCGGCCAATTCGGCCAACTCAGGGATGGCGTGCTCGCCGCCCACGATGGGAGGAATGTCCGCCCAAGGGTTTGGCAGCGCGGCGAGGCCGAGCGATTCGGGTACTTCAACCGCATGCTGGTGCGCGGACCGTGGCTCGTGCAGCAGCGGGGGCACTTCAGCAACCACCCCGTCATCGCGTGCTGGTGGCGGTTGCGTTGCGGCGATGGTGGGCGCCGTGCCGGGGGATGCCCCCGGCACAGTGGCAAGAAGCCGGTAAGGCCCGATGACAACCTCTGCCCCGTGGCACAGGGGGACCTCTTGGCCGGACAGAACCTCGTTGCCATTCACCCGGACGGAGCGGCGCTCGCACAGATTGGCCAGGTAGGCCTGGTCGGAGTCCAGCCGCACCATGGCGTGCACACGCGCGACCTCGGCCTCCGTGTCGGGCAGCACGAGCTTGTTCTGGCCCGACCGCCCAATGGTCCCTCCGGCCATTCCAAAAACTGCGGACCCTTGGTGGCCGGCAGCTTGTCCTGCATGGTGGATGACCACCAACTCAATCTTCTCCATCTGCTGTGCGCTCGCGAACTCTTGACGGTCAGGATGCCTTGCGCGTGGCGCGCTTGCTGCGTGCAGCGTTTCGGGCATTGATGAATTCGCGCCCCCACACGGGATGGCCCTTTTCCGCCTCGGTCAGCTGAAAGGTGGGGTCCTGTTCCAGCGCGAGATCAAACTGCTGCCGGCAAGGGCGCACCCGTCCCAGGGCGCAGTGGCCGAACGCCATGAACTTGCGGGCCTTGATTTGCGATGTCAGGGGCAGTTCCGGGGCTTCTGCCAGCGGAGTCAGCTTGGAAATCGCTTCCTCGAATTGCCCTTCCGCGTACACATTCAAGGCCTCCGCCAGCAAAGCTTCCTTCTCGGCCCTCGGGTCTACGGGGGCGACGGGCTCAGGCGGTGGCGCGGGTTGCACCGCTTCAACCTTCACGACGGGTGGCTCGGGGGGCGTCTGGCAGGCGCTCAGAAGTGCCGCTGCAAAAGCGGTGGCCAGCGTGTTCAGGAAACGGGGTGGCATGGATTACCTCGCGTCAAAGTCATGGGTGATGGTGATCGCTTCGTCCGAATCGATCTTCAATGTCCTGCGCACTGTCTCAAAGCCCGGATTCGCGAGCTCAACGGTGTGAGCGCCTGGAGGCAGCTTGTATTCGGTGAGGGGTGGCGTGACCCCGATGCGCTTGCCATTGATCGTGACGTGTGCCCATGGCGCGACGCGCAGCTGCAGGTTGTTCTCTGAGCGTGGGCGCAGCCTTGCAAGCGCCGTGCTTGTGGATGCCCCGTCGTGTGGCACGGGCAGGCCGGCGGCCGGCAGCAGAGGTGTGATTGCGACAATCACCGTGCTGTTCAGCGCAAAACTGCCGCTGGAGGTGCCGGTCGTGCGTCGGCCGTCAGCGGTGCCAGCGCCAGCGTGGCTGCATCGCCAACCGCGTTTCCCTTGAGCTCTGTGATAGGCGTCGCGCCACGGCGTGCCTTGAAGTTCATACTCTGCGAGGGCGAAACTGGGGCGGGCGTCCAGGGCTGCGTCGAACGCAGCGTCGCAGCGTGCCCACTCCTTGTGGGTGCAGAACACGAATGCGAGGTATTTGTGGGCAGTCGCTCTTTCCCGGCGGTCCGGCAGTCCGGCAAACAGTGATGCCTGCAAGGCCTTTTCCGCCTGATCGAGCCGGCGTGATTCGTAAAGTGCGATCCCTTGCCCCAGGAGCTGGCGTCCAGACGCCGCGTCGCCCACCCGTGATTCAACCGCAGGGGGCTCTTCGCAGTCGGGAGCGGCAACTGCTGCGGTGGCGCACAGCCACAGGCAAAGAGCGGCCCCGCGCAATGAAGCGTGCATGGACATGGCGACTGCGATTCGGGGGTTACTCGAACTGATGGCTCAACACCACCGGTTCTCCTTTTTTGACCTGCACGGTCCGCACAGCGGGCGCCGCAGCCGGATTCGTGATTTCGATGCGGTGGGAGCCTTCTGGAAGTTCCAGCTGGGTGAGCGGTGGCGTGGTGCCCTGCGCGGACCCATTCACGGAGATGCGCCCCCACGGACTCACGCGCAGCACCACCCTCCCGGTGTTGCCCATTGGCTTGGCTGCGGGCTTCTCGACGGGCACGGGGTCTGCCTGCGTGCCCACTGGGGCCGGCACGGTGGGCGCAGGCGAGGCGGCCAGCTTGGGCGCGGTCTCGGTCGCCGTCGACTGGTCCGGACCTGTGGAACGGGGCGCTGTCGACGCGTTGCTGGCGGGCGCCGCAGGCACGGCCACCTCCAGCCGGTTGATCAGGGCGAGCGCCTGGTTGCGGTAGGCACCCGCCGGGTTGGATTCAAGGTATGCATCGAGCGCTGCCACCGTCCCGGCCTCCTGCGCTTGCTGCCATTGGATGTCGTCGGAGCTGATCGCCGACGACGCAACGGGCGGGGGCGATGATGGCTGTGCACGGCTGCCCCACCATGCGGCGGCAACAATGGCGCCAGCGGCGATCAACCCGACAGGTATCCACCGAGCAGCTGGTGCCGACGTACGCACTGGTTGTCGCATTGCGTCCGGTGCCTCAGGGGCTGGGCGCTTCAGCGCATCGGGCGCGGGAAACACGACACCTTCGCGCGGTGCGGCAGGCTTGGGGCGCTCGGCCTGCGTTGCGGGTTGTGCGCCCGCTGTGTCCAACCGTTCCGGCGAAGTGATGGGCGATGGTGGCGGACTGCTGAACGAGAAAACTTCGTCTGACATCAGCGACAAGGGCGCTGCGGTGTTGGTGGCGAGACTGGCGGCGGCGCCGCCAAAGGCCTGCGGCTGGGCCGCTTGAGTCTGGAGGGGGGGGGCGTCGATCGGCCCAGTTTGACTGAGCGAGGCGACAGCTGCGACCTCAGGGGCATCGTCGCGACCGAGCAACCCGTGCGCATGCATGCCATCCAGTTGCGCAGCGGCCCGGTCCACCCGCCCATGCGAACCTCCGTCGAGTTCCGTGGGTCGGGCAACTGCGGGTGCCAGCACGCCAGCGCTCGCCCATGGTGCGAACACCGGCGAAGTCATCGTGGTGACGCCGAGAATCTCCTTGAGCTCGGCAATCGTCTGAGGGCGATCCTGCGGCTTGACCGCCAGTGCGCGGTGCACCCCGTTCAGGAACTGGGCTGAGAAGCCCGGATACTGAGAGGGTGTCAGCAGGGCCACAGGGTCGTTGATCATCCGGGCCACGGATGTTGCCGGCGGCTTGCCGGTGATGGCCAGATACAGCATCGCGCCCATCTGGTAAATGTCCGTCCACGCACCTTGCGGCATGGCGCCGTCGTCAACGTACTGCTCAATGGGTGCGAAGCCCGGCTTCAAAACCATCGTCAGCGCTTGCGTCATGTCGCCAATGATTCGGCGCGCGGCGCCAAAGTCCAGAAGCACCGGCATGCCGGAGTTCTGCAGAAACACGTTGTCTGGCGCAATGTCGCGGTGATAGCAGTCTGCGGCGTGGAGCATTTCGACCACGTCAAGGACCGGACTGATGATCGCGGTGAGAGTCCGCTGCCCGAGTCGTCCCTGCTGGCCCGAAAGGAAGGCGCGAAAGGTTTGTCCCTCGTAGTGGCGCATCACCATGTACGCCGTGCCGTTGGACTCGAAGAACCGGTACACATGTACCAGCGCGGGATGGGAGAACTTGGCCAAGAGGCGTGCTTCGTTAATGAAGCTGCGCAACCCCGCATCGAACGCCCCACGGTGCTGGGAGCGCACGTGAATTTCGTTGGAGGACTTGCGCCCCGCCAACGTGGCCGGCATGTATTCCTTGATCGCAACGATGCGATCCAGGCTCACGTCGCGCGCACGGTAGACGATGCCGAACCCACCTTCTCCGATCACGTCCAGCAGCCGGTACTCGCCGACTTGCACGCCGGGAGCAAGGCAATTGGCTGACCCCCCCACAGTTTCGATCATCACGCGACGCCCTCAATATTCGTTCTCGGATATCCGCTCGGCTGCTGCCATGGCTGGTGCCAACGCCCCGGAGGCTGAGCCAGCTGCTGAGCGTATGGGTCGTCGCCCATTGCCTTGCCCAGTGTCATATCGATCTACTGCATGCGGTTCACCGTGAGCCCGCAGCTCACGGGTTGCCACGAGTGCCACGAGTGCCACGAGTGCGACGAGCCCGCTGAATGCTTCAGTGCCTTGCGCTGATGCGATGAAGCGAAGCGCCGGGCCGCGCGGCTGAGGCCGCAATCGGTGCGCGCTGAGCACGCTGTGCAGCACGCATGGGTCGATCAATCGCGGGCGAGTCTAACGTGAGGAAATTGCAAAACGCATCCCGAAACCGGTTGCTACAGCGTGCGGAAACACACTGTTTCCAATGTTGCGGAGGCTCGCTCATTTGCTGTCACTTGATACCCCTGAATCGGAAACGCACACCTATCATGCGCCCGCAAACAAGCTTGCGAGGGAGGGGAAATTCGAGCAAGCAGCGGGTCATTCCGTTGAAGGGATGTGTCGCATGGGGCGTCGCGAGTCGTTCCCGGGAAGTCATTCTCGGGGCGTTGATTTGCGCGCCTTGATGGCGCGCGATTTCCTGCTCCTCTTGGCTGTTTCATCTGCGAGGGCTTGTGTCCTTGCAGAGACCAGGGCGCGAGTGCGCTGCTACTGGCAGCGTGCATCGCGCATTTTTTTGAACCAAGAAGAGGTACCGGAATGACAGTTGCGATTTTTATGAAGGTGGAAGGCGCCAGCGGCGAATCGAAGGACGCGGCGCACAAGGACTGGACCGACGTTGAGTCGTTCACCTGGGGGGTCACCCAGCCCCACTCGATGGCTTCGGGTGGCGGTGCGGGCGCTGGCAAGGCAGACTTCCAGAACCTGAACGTTGTTGCCAACATCGACAAATGCTACCCCGCCGTGCTCAAGCACTGCGCGACCGGCAAGCACTTGGGACAGGTGGAGATTTCGATGTGCAAGGCTGGTGGCACGCAGATCGAATTCGGCAAGATCACCCTGACCGACGTGATGGTCACCAACGTGACCGTCAGCGGCACCAGCTCTGGCGATACCGTGGTCGTGAACTACGCCTTCCAGGCCGCGAAGATCAAGACGGAGTACTCCGAGCAGACCAACCAAGGCGGCAAGGGGGCCACGAGCCAGATGGGCTTCAGCATCAAGGAAAACAAGGAAGCCTGATTGCCGGACATGCGGTTGCGCTCGCACAGCGAGCGCAACCCGGAGCTGCGTCACTCGATGCGGCTCCTTTTTTTATGCCTGTTTCCGCCAGTGTCTCAGAATCGCGCGCGCGGTTGTCTGCCTCCCTGGCGCTTGTTTCATCCTTCGTCATGAACCGTCGCGTCACCATCCACACCGCTCTTGGCGAGCAACTTCAATTCCGAAAGCTCGACGGGACGGAATCTCTCAGCGAGTTGTTTTCGCTCGACATCGATCTGGTCAGTGCAAGCAAGAGCATCGACCCCAGGGCGATCCTCGGAAAGCCAGCCTCGGTAGTGGTCGAGACAGAAGGGTTGGGCCAGCGCTATCTCAGCGGCCTTGTCACGCACTTCGGCATGCAGGGGCAGGACCATCGCTGGGCGTCTTATCGCCTGCGACTGCGGCCCTGGTTGTGGGTGGCCACGCGCAAGACCGATTTCAAGATCTTCCAGCACATGACCGTTCCGGACATCGTCATGGAAGTGCTCGGGAAGTATGGCTATCCCATCGAGAAGAAGCTCACACGCTCTTACCGCACGTGGGAGTACTGCACGCAGTACGGAGAGAGCGACTACCACTTTGTGGCGCGCCTCTTGGAGCATGAGGGTGCCTATTACTACTTCACGCACGCCGCCGGCAGCCAGACGCTGGTGCTCGCAGACGACATCGTGGGCTCGCACAGCCCGCTGCCGGGCGGCCATGTGGTGCCGTTCCACCCGCCGGGCAAGGCCGCCATTGCGGACAAGGAGCACTTTCATGCCTGGGAGCTTTCCCAGGAGGTGCAGCCAGGCCGGCACTACAACGACGATTACGACTTCAAGAAACCCCGCGCCGACCTCTCGAACATGCGGCAGAACCCGCCAGGCCACGAGCATGACAAGTACGAGATCTACGAGTGGCCGGGCGGGTACACCGAGTTTCCGGATGGTGAGACCTACGCCAAGCTGCGGCTGCAGGAGCATTTGGCCAAACACAGCCGCGTGCTGGGCCGTGGCAACAAGCGCAACTTGGCCACCGGCTACACCATCAACCTGGAAAACTATCCGCGGGAAGACCAGAACCGACAGTACCTGATCGTCAGCACGCACTACCACTTCGAGGAAAACCCCGAGGTCAGCAGCAGCCGCAGTGGTGGCGCCACGGCCACCAAGAACGCACAGGAAGCGGGTTCCATCCAGCAGTTCGAAATTCGGGCACAGCCCACCAGCATCGAGTTTCGGCCCAAGCGCGTCACGAACAAGCCGCGTGCGCTGGGCCCGCAAACCGCCGTGGTGGTGGGCCCACCGGGCGAGGAGATATGGACCGACAAATACGGACGCGTGAAGGTGCAGTTCCACTGGGACCGCATCGGCGCAATGGACGAAAACTCAAGCTGCTGGGTGCGGGTATCAACCAGCTGGGCGGGGCCGCAGTTCGGTGCAGTGTTCATCCCCCGCATCGGCATGGAAGTCATCATCGACCACCTCAACGGCGACCCGGACTACCCCATCCTCACGGGCTGCGTCTACAACGCGGCCAACATGCCGCCTTGGGCGCTGCCTGCCAACGCCACGCAGAGCGGCATCCTCACGCGGTCCAGCAAGGGGGGCGCTGCCGGTGCCGGCATGAAGAACGGCCCTGGAGATGCCAACGCCCTGCGCTTTGAAGACAAGGCGGGCGAGGAGCAGCTGTGGATCCATGCGCAAAAGGACCAGCTGACCGAGGTCGAGAACGACGAAGAGAAGTGGGTGGGCAGAGACCGGAACAAGACCATTGACCGGGACGAGACCAACACCATCCATCGCGATCGCACCGAAACGGTGGATCGCAACGAAAAGATCACCATTCACGGCTGGCGCACCGAAGAAGTCGATGGCGACGAGACCATCACCATCCACAGCAACCGATCGGAACGAGTGGACCACAACGAGCAGATCAGCATTGGCGACAACCGCAAGGAAACGGTGGGCAAAAACGAAACCGTCAAGATCGGGCTGACCCGGCAGCACACCGTTGGCATCATGTCCATGCTCAACGTGGGCCTCGTGCGCATCATGAACGTGGGCATGGCCTACAGCCAGAACATCGGCATGGCGATGTCCACCATCGTGGGCATGACCCAGACCACCAAGGTGGGCCAAAGCCAGAAGACCTCGGTCGGCAAGGACTATGTGCTGGAAGTGGGGGGCGGTGGTGGAGGCGGCTCTGCAGTCGCGGGGGCCGGGGCGGATCACATCGTGGCCCCGTCGGGCGGCGGCGCTGGCGGAGGCGGCGGGGATGCTCCCAGCTGCATCAAGATCGACGCCAGCCAGATCTTCATGGAGTCCAAAAAGATCCATCTCAACGCCAAGGACGAGATCCTGCTCACCGTCGGCAGCAGCACCATCAAGCTCACTCCCGCGCAGATCGAAGTGCTCTCGCCGCTCGACAAGCTCAACTGCTAGTCAGACATTCCGCGCTGAATTTGCGAACACACACTGCATGCACGCCGCGTGCTTCGAGGCGCTTTGAACATCGCCGGCATCCGAACAACAAATCTATTCATTGAGGGAAACACCATGGGCAAGCCCGCAGCCAGGCTGGGAGACCTGACGAAATCGGGTGGCCCGATCATCCAGGGATCGGCCACGGTATTGATTGGAGACAGTGGCGGCATCGCATGCTCCACCTGCCCTGGCGGCAAAAAGATTGGACAGCCCGTCAACCCCACCCTGGGCGCCAAAGTCCTGCTGGGCCCCGAGGACCTGGACTTCGCTTTGCCCGGCCCCATGCCCCTGGTCTGGCAACGCCAATACAGCAGCTACGTCAACGCAGAGCACGGCCCCCAGTGCGGCCTGCTGGGCTGGGGCTGGCGCCTGCCGCACGAGCTGCGCATCGACCTAAAGCCCACCCAGACCCTGCTGCACGACGCCGGTGGCCGCGTCATCACCTTTGACGAACCCCTGCGCCCAGGCCAGGCACTGCAAAGCGACAGCGAAGCCCTGATGCTGCTGCGCGGTGGTGGTGTGGGTGGTGGTGGTGCAGAACAGCAATACGTCGGCGGCGCCGCCGCCAACCTCGCCCAGGAACTGCTGCCCTGGATGCACCAAGAGCGCTGGGCCCACGTGCCCGCCCTCGCCAAGTCGGACCCCAGCTACATCCTGGCCGCCACCCAGACCGGTCGCACCCTCTGGATCTTCAAATCCCAAGCCGGCGGAGACTGCCTCCTCATCGGCCTCCTGGACGCCTTCGGCCGCAGCCAGCAATACCACCATGACGAACACGGTCGGCTGACCGGTATCACCGACGGCGCAGGCCGCCGCTACGCCCTGCGGTACAACCGCGAGAGCGACCCAGTCCAGCCCCCGGGTCCTACCCAGGCTGCCAGCGCAGGCCCCATCGACACCGGCCTGCGCCTGCTGGGCGTGGACTGCGTACACAACCCGCACGGCGACCCCGCAGCCGCCCCCACGCCCCTGGTGCGCTACCACCACAGCCCCCAGGGCGACCTGGTGGCCGTGCACGGCCGCGACGGCCAACGCACCCGCCAATTCCGCTACGACAGCCAGCACCGCATGGTCGCCCACCGCGTGCGCAGCGGCCCCGAACACAGCTACGTCTACGAAGGGCCAGCGCCGGGCGCCCGCGTCATCGAACACCACAACGAAGAAGGCCTGAGCTACCACTTCAGCTACCAGGACGCGCAACCGCAAGACCCCCAAGCCGCCAGCTGCACCACCGTGCGCGACAGCCTCGGCCGCACCACCGAATACCACCACCAAGGCCACGGCGGCCTCAAACGTATCACCCGGCAAGTCCACCCGGGCGGCAGCGAAGAACACTTCCAGTACGACAGCGCAGGCCGGCGCATCGCCGCCACCGACCCCCTGGGCCGCAGCACCCACTGGCGCTACGACGGCCAGGGCAACCTGCTGGGCGTGCAAGGCCCCGACGGCCGCAGCAGCCAGCAACGCTGGGGCCTGCCCGGCACCGCAGAAGACGGACTGCTGCTGCAAAGCACCAGCGCCAGCGGCATCCACACCCACTACACCTACGACGACTGGGGCCGCCTGACCGAGGCCACCGTCACCGCTGGCGACCTGGCCAGCACCACCCGGCTGGAGTACCAGCAAGGCGCCCCCCACACCCTGCCCCCCGCCACCCGCGCGTGGGCCGACCAGCCCCAGGCCATCATCGACCCCCAAGGCGGCCGCAAGACCCTGGGCTACAACGCCAGCGCACAGCCTACCCGCTACACCGACTGCAGCGGCCACACCACCCGCTGGCACTACGACGCCTGGGGTGAACTTGTGGGGGAAAAAAACCCCCTGGGCCAGCCCACCCGACACCAGCGCGACACCCTGGGGCGCCTGCTGCAAACCCAGCAGGCCGACGGCAGCCTGGTGCAATACCGCTGGGGCGACAACGGCCAGGTCCAAGCCATCACCCAGGGCGCGCTGGCCCACCCCACCAGCGACACCGGCTTGGCACCGGTCAGTAGCCCAACAACCACGACCACCACCACCACCACCACCACCACC
>NZ_JBMIRS010000154.1:0-42206 GCF_049198005.1 Paracidovorax sp. MALMAid1276
CGGCTTCGACAAGCTCAGCCCGAACGGGTTGTTTTCGTTCCGCCCGTGTGGGCCCATGGGCCCATGGGTCAAACCGCAATTCCGCAAATCCACAAATCGGCCAGTGGGTCAATGGGCCAAGCGGCCAAGCGGCCAAGCGGCCATTGCGCGCTGGCGAAGATCGCATCGATCCACCCCCAACCGTTCACGCTCGCCCTGTCGAAGCGTCGCGCAAGGGCTCCGACAGGCGCGGCCAGAACGGCTTTCAGTACAGCCGAGAGCAAACCTCGGCCCGCAGGCTCAGCGGCGGATGCGGTACCCCGTCTTGAACACCCAGCGCACCACGCCCAGGCACAGCACCAGGAACACCAGCGTCATGCCCGTGCTCACGCCGATGTGCACGTCGGCCTGGCCGTAGAACGCCCAGCGCAGGCCGCTGATGAGATAGACCACGGGGTTGAACAGCGACACCGTCTGCCACAGCGGCGGCAGCATGCTGATGCTGTAGAACGCACCGCCCAGGAAGGTGAGGGGCGTGATGATGAGCAGCGGAATGACCTGCAGCTTCTGAAAGCTGTCGGCCCACAGGCCGATGATGAAGCCGAACAGGCAGAACGTGACCGCCGTGAGCACCAGAAAGCCCACCATCCACACCGGGTGCGCGATTTCGTAGGGCACGAACACGCGGGCGGTGGTGAGGATGAGCACCGACACCAGCAGCGACTTGCTGGCGGCAGCGCCCACATAGCCCAGCAGCGCCTCCACCCAGTTCACGGGCGCGCTCAGCAACTCGTAGATGGTGCCGGACCACTTCGGCATGTAGATGCCGAAGGCCGAGTTGGAGATGCTCTCGGACAGCAGCGACAGCATGAGCAGGCCGGGAATGATGTAGGCGCCATAGCTCACGCCGCCGATGTCGCCCATGCGCGAGCCGATGGCCGAGCCGAAGACGATGAAGTACAGCGCCGTGGTGAGCACTGGCGCGATCAGGCTCTGCATCCAGGTGCGGAACGCGCGGTTCATTTCAAAGCGGTAGATGGCGCGCACGCCGTGCAGGTTGAGGCCGGTCATGTGCGGGCTGCCTTGGGTGGGTTGTCGGCGGGGTTCTGGTGCACCAGGCTCACGAAGATGTCTTCGAGCGAGCTTTCGCTGGAGTGCAGGTCCTTGAACTCGATGCCCTGCTCCTGCAGCGCGCGCAGCAGCGCGGCAATGCCGGTGTCCTCTTGGTGCGAATCAAAGGTGTAGGTGAGCCGTGTGCCGCCCTCGCTGAGCGCCAGCGGCCAGCGCGCGAGCGGCGCGGGCACCTGCGCTAGGGGCTGCTGCAGCGTGATGGCCAGCTCCTTCTTGCCCAGCTTGCGCATCAGCACGTGCTTGTCTTCCACCACGATCAGCTCGCCCTTGCGGATCACGCCGATGCGGTCGGCCATGTCTTCGGCTTCTTCCAGGTAGTGCGTGGTGAGGATGATGGTGGTGCCGGCCTCGCGCAGCGCGCGCACCAGGCGCCACATGTCGTGGCGCAGCTCCACGTCCACGCCGGCGCTGGGCTCGTCCAGGAACAAGATCTTGGGCTCGTGCGACAGGGCCTTGGCGATCAGCACGCGGCGCTTCATGCCGCCCGACAGCGCCAGGATCTTGGCGTCCTTCTTGTCCCACAGCGACAGGTCCTTCAGGATCTTTTCGATGTAGGCCGGGTTGGGCGCCTTGCCGAACAGGCCTCGGCTGAAGCTCACGGTGGCCCACACGGTTTCGAACGAGTCGGTGTGCAGTTCCTGCGGCACCAGGCCAATGGCCGCGCGGGCGGCGCGGTAGTCGCGCACCGTGTCGTGCCCGTCGGCGGTGATGGTGCCTGCGGTGGCGTTGCTCATGCCGCAGACCACGCTGATCAGCGTGGTCTTGCCCGCGCCATTGGGGCCGAGCAGCGCAAAGATCTCGCCGCGGCGAATGTCGAGGTCAATGTTCTTGAGGGCCTGGAACCCGCCGGCGTAGGTCTTGCTGACGCCGCGCACACGCACGATGGCGTCGTCGGGAGATGCGGAGGTGGGGGATGCTGCGACGGCTGGCATGGGCGGTGGAAAAGGGGGGAGGTGCAGGAGTCGGGCTGCCGCGCACGCGGCCGAAGCGACGCATTGTGGACCGACTTGCGCGGCTGTGCTGAAGCGCGTCGCCAAGCCCCTGAGAGCCTGTTCAAGGTCTTTTTGAAGATCGCATTGGAGTGCAATCGGTAGGGGTGGATGCGCCGGGAGCGCCGCATGGGCTCATGCCCATGCAAGCGGCCGGTGCGTTCAATCGCCCGATTTCACTCCCACCCTTCGGGCAAGGACCTTGTACGACTCCAAAAAGACATTGAACAGGCTCTGAGGACGGACTCAGCGCGCGCGGGCCGCGGCCACCTCGGCGCCCAGTTCGATCACTGCCATCGCGTAATAGCTCGACCAGTTGTAGCGCGTGATGGCATAGAAGTTTTCGGTGCCGGCCACGTAGCTGGGCGCGTCGCCGCCGTTTTGCAGCTCCACCAGCGCGAGCGAGCCTGTGTGCCGCGCGCCGGCCGCATCCAGCACCGCGCCCTTGGCCTGCAGGCTGGGGGCGCTGAACGTGGGCAGGATGTCGGGCGCCAGCAGATCGTCGAGCTGCAGCCGCGCCGGGTCGAACTGCACGGCGTAGTGGGTGGGCATGCCGGGGATCCAGCCGTGCGCGATGAAGTAGTTGGCCACCGAGCCGATGGCGTCCACCGGGCTTCTGAACAGGTCGATGCGGCCGTCGCCGTCAAAGTCGATGGCGTAACGCACCCAGCTCGATGGCATGAACTGGCCCAGGCCCATGGCGCCAGCGTAGCTGCCGCGCAGGGCGAAGGGGTCGATGTTGCTGCGGTCGGCAAGGCTCAGCAGCTGCTCCAGCTCGCGGCGGAAGAACTCCACCCGCTCGGCCGCGCGCGGGTGGGCCGAAGGAAAGTCGAACGACAGCGTGGCCAGCGCGTCCATCACGCGGAAGTTGCCCATCTGCTGGCCGTACACCGTCTCCACACCGATGATGCCGACGATGATCTCGGCCGGCACGCCGAACTCGCGCTCGGCCCGCTCCAGCGCGGCGCGGTGCTCGTTCCAGAAGCGCACGCCGGCCTGGATGCGCACCGGGTCGATGAAGCGGGCGCGGTAGGCGCGCCAGTTCTTGGGCGTGCCCTTGGGGGGGGGTAGCATGAGGCGCGGCACCTGCGGCAGGAACTGCGCCTGGCCGATGGCCTGGCGCACCCTCTCGCGGTCGAGGCCCCGGCGCGCGGCCAGGTCGTCGGCAAACTGCAGGGCCTCGGGGCGGGACGCGTACAGAACATGGGCCTTGGCGCTGGCCGCGTTGCCGGAGACTGCGGTTTTGGACTGTTTTTTGCTGCTAGCGCTTGCTGGTAAAGATAATGTAGCTATCAATGTGATAGCGATGGCCGTGGCGGCGCAGATCGGGAGTCGAAAGGCGGGGGCGAGGGTCACTCTGGCGGTCTTCGGCATGGGTCCGGGGTCAATGTTTGGGGGGCTCGGGCCACGGCAGGGCACCGAACTCTCGGCGCAGCTGGCCCAGAGCCTGGGTCGGGTGGGGCGCGTAGCGCAGGTGTTCCAGGCGCAGCAGCCAGTCGGCCACGGGCTGGCTGCTGGCGCCGAATTGTGCCCGCACCCTGTCGGCCATGGCGCGCGGGGGCAGGGTGTCGGGCAGCGTCAGGCCTGCGCGCGCCAGGCGCTGGCGGGTGCGGGCCATCAGGCGCAGCCAGGGGTCGTGCTGGCTGCGTTCCCACAGGGTCCACGCGCCGCCGCCCAGGGCGGCCAGCATGACCAGAACGCCCAGCACGGTGGTCAGGTCCTGCCAGCTGGGCGACTCGAAACCCAGCGCCTTGAGCAGGTCGAGCTGGCGGGCCTGGGAATAGTTGAGAACCCACTGGTTCCAGCGGTTGTTCACGGCCTCCCACACGGCGCGCAGGTTTTGAGCCAGGCCGGGGCTGATGGTGCCCATGGCATTGGCAAAGGCGCCTTGCGGTGCACGCAGCCGCTGGAAGGCACCGATCCGGCTGGGCGCAATGGCGCCCGTGGGGTCCACCCGCACCCAGCCGCGGTTTTCCACCCACACCTCGGCCCAGGCATGGGCGTCGGCGTTGCGGATGGTCCAGTAGCCGTCCACCGGGTTGCGCTCGCCGCCCTGGTAACCCGTGACGATGCGCGAGGGCACGTCGAGTGCGCGCATCAGCACCACGAAGGCCGACGAAATGTGTTCGCAGAAGCCTTCCTTGCGGTCGAACCAGAACTCGTCGGCCGTGTGCTCGCCGAACACGCCCGGGTCGAGCGAATAGCTGTAGCCGCCCGTGCGCAGCCGCTGCAGCACGGCGTTCACCAGCTGCTGTGTGTCGGCGTTGGCCAGCGCCGGGTCGGCGCGCATCTGCGCGGCCAGGGCCAGCGTGCGGGGGTTGAAGCCCGGCGGCAGCTCGGCATGCACGCGCAGCGGCCGGCTGGACGCATCGGGCCCGTGGCGGAAGCTGGGGTAGCTCACGGCCTGGTAGCGCAGCACCTCGGTGATGGGGCGCGTGGTCATCCACTGCAGGTCCTGCGTCATGTAGGCCTGCATGCCGGGCAGGGCCGGCGCTTCGGGCGTGGCCTCCAGCACCATCAGCCAGGGCTGGCGCTGGGGCTCCAGCGTGACCTCGTAGCGCACGGCCGGCCCGCTGACCTGCAGGCTGGCCGGCACGGCCACGCGCGCCGCCCAGGCGCTGTCTTCGCGGAAGGGCTCGGCCTGCCACTCGCGGCCGTCGAACGCCGTCAGCACCGGCCCACGGAAGTACAGCGCCGACTGCGGTGGCATGTTGCTGTCGCCGCCCTCGAACTTCAGGCGTATCGCCACCCGGTCGTCCAACGCAATTTCGGCCATGTCGCCGACCTTCATGGTGCCCGACAGCCCGCTGCGGCCGGCCAGGTTGTCGCCCGGCATGCCCCACAGCGGCGACATGCGCGGGAACAGCATGAACAGCGCCACCATGATGGGCGCGCCCAGCAGCGCCATGGAGCCGGCCATGCGGAAGGTCTGCACCAGCGGCGGCCGCCCCACGGGCATGTGCGCGTTGACCAGCGCGGTGAGCAGGCCGAGCAGCGCCACCAGCATGGCCCCCGCGGTGAGCAGCGACTGCGAGAAGAAGAAATTGCTGAGCATGGTGAAGAAGCCCAGGAAAAACACGACCAGCGCGTCGCGCCGCGCGTGCAGCTCCAGGGTCTTGAGCGCCAGCAGCATCACGATGAGCGTCACCCCCGCATCGCGCCCGAGGATGGTGCGGTGCGAATACAGCGTGCCGGCCACGGCCAACACCACCAGCAGCACCTTGGTCCAGCTGCCGGGCAGGGCCTTGCCCAGCCAGGCCAGGCGCCCGCGCCACAGCAGCACCGCGCCGGTGAGCGCGCTGGCCCAGCCCGGCAGGTTGCCCGCCTGCGGCGCCACCACGACCGCGATCACGACCAGCAGAAACAGCGTGTCCCGCGCGTCGCGCGGCAGGGAGGCGAGGGTCTGGCGCAGGGTCATGGCAGCCGTGGCGAGGGGGTCGGGCACTGCGCGCCGCGGCAGGGCGCACTGCGGTGGATGCTATTGATTGAATAGCTGTCAGCGCTTGATGGATAAGCGCTGGAGTCTGTTTTTGCTTGAATTTTGGCCATGGTCAGCACAGTGCGAGGGCTTCGAGGCAGCGCATGCGGTGGGCGGCGCCGCTGTCGGGGGCGATCTCCACGCCGGGCAGGCGCAGGCCGTAGTCCAGCCCCAGCCGGTCGGCCTGCAGCACCCAGGCCGTGAGGCGCGAGATGCGCGCCTCGTGGTCCGGCAGCGCGGCGCGCGCCGGGTCGAGCCACAGCTCGTGGCGCTGCGCCTGCTGTGCGTCGCGGCTCACCAGGTCGTCCGTGCCGGTGGCCAGCGACTTGGCCGCCTTCTTCCAGACCACAAGCTTGAGCGGGTCGCCCCGCCGGTAGGCGCGCACGCCGTCGAATTCGCCAATGCCCTGCGACTGCGCCGCGCCCGTGCCGGTGGCGCGCGGCTCGCCGGGCGGCAGGGGGGGCGCGGGGCTTTCGGGGGCGGGGTACACCAGCACCTGCGCGGCCGGGCGCCAGTAGGTCCACACGCGGAAGGTGCCGAGCGGGAAACGCGTCTCGGCCGTGAGGTGGGGCACCGGGTGCAGGCCCCGGCGCTCGGGCCTGAAGGCCACCTGCACGCGGCACTGCCCCTGGGCGGGAACATCGGCATACGCCCAGTGGTGGGCGGCCTTGCCCGGCGTGTGCACCGCCAGCCCGATGCCGTAGCGGGGCGTCTTGCGCTCGCTGGTCAGCTGCACCTCAAAGGCCGTGCTGCTGCCCATGAAGTGGGGTTCGGGGGCCTTGAGGTGCAAGGTCAGGCCCCGCAGGTTGGCGTGGCAGATGTGCATGCCCACCACCACGCTGCCTGCGAGCAGAAAGGTCAGCAGATAGCCCAGGTTGAGCTGGTAGTTGATCGAGGCCACCAGCAGCACGGCCAGCGTGAGCGCCAGCATCCAGCCCGAACCGGTGGGCAGGATGTAGACATTGCGCTGCGTGAGCACCAGCGTGTCGGACAGCGGAAGCCGCGCCTGCCACCACCGCTGGAATCGTTGGCGCAGGGGCGCCAGCGGGTTGAGCGCGGCGGCAGCGCGGGTCAGCGAGCGGGGCAGGGCGAAGGCCATGGGGCTGGCGGCAGGGCTGGAGGGCTGAAGGGCAGGGAGTGATTCAGGGCAGCGGCACGGCATCGGCCATGGCGCGCACCTGCTCCACCGCGCCCCGCCCGGCATCGCCCACGGGCACCAGGCGGTGGGCGATGGTCTGGGGCAGCACGGCCTGCACGTCGTCGGGGGCCACATAGTCGCGGCCGCTGATGAGGGCCTGCGCCTTGGCGGCGCGCACCAGCGCAATGCCGGCGCGGGGCGACAGCCCCTGCAGGAACCAGCGACCCGAGCGCGTGGCGGTGATGAGGTCCTGCACGTAGTTGAGCAGCGGGTCGGCCGTGTGCACGGCCAGCACCTGGCGCTGCAGCTCCTCCAGCTCGTCGCCCGACAGCAGCGGCAGCATGCTGTCCACCATGTCGCGCCGGTCGGCACCGGCCAGCAGCACGCGCTCGGCGGCCCGGTCGGGATAGCCGATGGAGATGCGCATGAGGAACCGGTCGAGCTGCGATTCGGGCAGCGCAAAGGTGCCCAGCTGGTCGTGCGGATTCTGCGTGGCGATGACGAAGAACGGATGGGGCAGGGCGCGGGTCTCGCCTTCGACCGAGACCTGCTTTTCCTCCATGGCTTCGAGCAGGGCGCTCTGGGTCTTGGGGCTGGCGCGGTTGATCTCGTCGGCCAGCAGCACCTGCGCAAACACCGGGCCGGGGTGGAACACGAAGGACTCCTTGCCGCGCTCGTACACCGACACCCCGGTCAGGTCGCTGGGCATCAGGTCGGCGGTGAACTGCACGCGCGAGAACTGCAGGCCGAAGGTGCGCGACAGCGCATGCGCCAGCGTGGTCTTGCCCACGCCCGGAACGTCCTCGATCAGCAGGTGCCCGCCCGCCAGCAGGCAGGCCACGCAGTCCTGAACCTGGGCCTGTTTGCCCACGATCACCGTGTTAAGCTGGTCCAGGAGCGATTTGATCTTGTGCTGTGCGTTCATGGCGCGACGTTATCCGAAAAAATCGCGGGCAGGTTCAAAGACACGGGGATTGACTGTGAGCAAGACGGGCTATTTCACCCATCGGGATTGTTGGAAACACGAGATGGGCCCCGGGCACCCCGAATGCCCCGAACGCCTGGATGCCATCGAAGACCGCTTGCTGATCACCGGCGTGGCCGACGCGCTGGAGCGCTTCGAGGCCCCCGAGGCCTCGCTGGCCGACATCGAGCTGGCCCATGGCCGCATGCACATCGCCGCGCTGCGCGGCATGTCGGACCGGCTCAACGAAGAGTTGCTGGCGGGCGGCCCCAGCTACGCGCAGATCGACACCGACACCGCCATCAACGCCCACACCTGGAACGCCTCGCTGCGCGCTGCGGGCGCGGCCCTCGCGGCCACCGACGCGGTGATGGCCGGCGAGCTGGAGAACGCGTTCTGCAGCGTGCGCCCGCCGGGCCACCATGCCTGCCGCGACAAGGCCATGGGCTTTTGCTTCTTCAACAACGTGGCCGTGGCCGCCAAATATGCGCTGCAGCGCTACAAGCTCAAGCGCGTGGCCGTCGTGGACTTTGACGTGCACCACGGCAACGGCACCGAGGACATCCTGGCCGGTGACGCGCGGGCGCTGATGGTCAGCATCTTCCAGCACCCCTTCTACCCGTATTGCGGCGACCAGAACCCCGCCGCCAACATGGTGAACGTGCCCGTGGCGGCGTACACGCGCGGCATGGACATCCGCGAGATCGTCGAGATGATGTGGATGCCGCGCCTGGAGGCTTTCAAGCCCGAGATGATCTTTGTGAGTGCGGGTTTTGACGGCCACCGCGAGGACGACATGGGCCAGCTGGGCCTGACCGAGCAGGACTATGCCTGGATCACCCAGCGCGTGAAGGATGTGGCGCGCAGGTATGCCAAGGGCCGCATCGTTTCGTGCCTGGAAGGCGGCTACGTGATGGGGCCGCTGTCGCGCAGCGTGGAGGCGCATGTGCGGGTCCTGGCGGATTTGTGACATCCCCCTGGGCCGCTGCGCGGCGTCCCTGGCCTGGGCCGCGCCAGGGGCGGGGGCCGCGCGACAATCGCGCACCGGAGCCAAGCGAACCATGACAACGACGAACACCCCTGAATTGCTGCAGACCGCTCGCGATGCGCGCGGCGTGGTCACCCTGATCCTGAACGACCCCGGCCGCTTCAACGCGCTGGGCACCGAGATGCTGTCGGCGCTGCAGCAGGCGCTCGATGGCGTGGCACGCGACGAATCCGTGCGCGTGGTGGTGCTGGCGGCAGCGGGCAAGGCCTTTTGTGCGGGCCACAACCTCAAGGACATGGCGGCCCACCCGGAACTCGCCTACTACCAAACGCTTTTCGCACAGTGCAGCCGCATGATGCTCAGCATTCACCGGCTGCCGGTGCCGGTGATTGCGCGGGTGCAGGGCATGGCCACGGCGGCGGGCTGCCAGCTGGTGGCGCAGTGCGACCTGGCCGTGGCCGCTGACTCCGCCAGCTTTGCGACCAGCGGCATCCACTACGGCCTGTTCTGCGCCACGCCCAGCGTGCCGCTGGTGCGCAACGTGCCCGCCAAGCGCGCGATGGAGATGCTGCTGACCGGCGACTTCATCGACGCCGCCACGGCGTTGGACCAGGGCCTGGTCAACCGCGTGGTGCCGGCCGATGCGCTGGATGCGGAAATCGAAGCGCTGGTGCAGTCCATCCTGCAAAAGCCCCGCGTGGCGGTGGCCATGGGCAAGGCCCTGGTCTACCAGCAGCGCGAACTGGGCCTGGACGCCGCCTACCAATTGGCAGGCCAGGCCATGGCGGCCAACATGATGGACGACGCCGCGCAGGAAGGCGCGCGCGCGTTCGCCGAGAAGCGCCAGCCGGCGTGGAAGGCACGCTGATGGCCGGCCTGGACAATGGCAGCGCCATCGGCGGCGACACGATGACCCCCACGCTGGACGCTGTGGGCGCCTGGCTGCAGGCGTTTGTGCAGGCCACCGTGCTGGTCGAGCTGGCCGCGCTGGTCGTCTGCGTGGTGCTGGCCTGGGGCATTGCGACGGCGTTGCGCCGCGGGCTGGGGCGCGCCGACCCGCGTTCCATCCTGTTCGGCGCCCGTGTGGTGGATGGGGCCTTGTTTCCCCTCGTCCTGCTGGGCCTGGGCTATCTGGCCCGCACGCTGCTGCTGGCGTGGATTCCGCTGGCCGCTTTCAAGGTGGTGATCCCCGTCCTCATGTCGCTGGTGGTCATCCGCATCGGCGTGAAGGTGCTGCAGGCGGCGTTCCCCGATTCGGCCTGGGTGCGGCCCATCGAGCGCACCATCTCCTGGGTGGCGTGGCTGGCGATGGTGCTGTGGGTCACGGGGCTGCTGCCGCGGGTGCTCAACGAACTCGACCGCATCACCTGGAAGGTGGGTGCGTCCACGCTGTCGGTGCGCACGCTCATCGAAGGCACGCTCACCGCAGGCGCGGTGCTGCTGCTGGCGCTGTGGATCTCTGCCGCCATCGAATCCCGCCTGCTGCGGTCGGTCACGGGCGATGAACTGTCGCTGCGCAAGGCCGTCAGCAATGCGCTGCGCGCACTGCTGGTGTTCGTGGGGCTGATCGTGGCGCTGTCCGCCGTGGGCATCGACCTCACGGCGCTGTCCGTGCTGGGCGGTGCGGTGGGCGTGGGCATCGGCTTCGGGCTGCAGAAGCTGGCGGCCAACTACGTGAGCGGTTTCGTGATCCTGGCCGAGCGCAGCATGCGCATCGGCGACAACGTGAAGCTGGACGTTTTCGAGGGTCGCATCACGCAGATCAACGCGCGCTACACGGTGATCCGCTCGCCCTCGGGGCGGGAGTCCATCGTGCCCAACGAGTCGCTCATCACGCAACGGGTCGAGAACCTCTCGCTGTCCGACCCCCGCGTATGGCTGTCCACCGTGGTCAGCGTGGCCTACGACAGCGATGTGGACCTGGTCAGCCGCCTGCTGACGGCGTCGGCCCTGGCCAGCCCCCGCGTGCTGCGCGAGCCCGCGCCCAGCGCGGCGCTGTCGGCATTCGGGGCGGATGGGCTGGAATTCACCTTGGGTTTCTGGATCGCAGACCCCGAGAACGGCACGCTGGGCCTGCGTTCGGACATCAATCGCGCCATCCTCGACGCCCTGCGCCGCCACCACATCGAAATACCGTACCCGCAACGCGTGATGCATGTGCACGCGCCCGAGGCTTTGCTGGCAAAGCCCAAGGGACCCGCCGCAGAGGACAACGCTCCTGCTGCGGGCAGCTGAGCGGCGGCCCCCCGGTGGCGCAGGCGGGGTGCGGGAGGCGCACGCCGCCCATGTGACAGGGACATCTGGACAAAGCCGCCATGCCCTGGCCTATAATCCTGAAAAAGAACGGTCGTGCTTTTTTGCCAGCCCTGCAGTGTTCATTCCGTGGCGGTGCTCGCAGCCGTGCGGCATAGAATGTTCCAGTTTACGTAAACGTCAATTCAACCAACTCTATTGAGGAGCCGCAGCAATGAAGGTCTTGGTCCCTGTCAAGCGCGTGGTGGACTACAACGTGAAGGTCCGCGTCAAATCGGACAACACGGGTGTGGACATCGCCAACGTGAAGATGAGCATGAACCCCTTTGACGAAATCGCCGTTGAAGAGGCCGTGCGCCTGAAAGAAAAAGGCCTGGTGACCGAAGTCATCGCTGTGTCCTGCGGCGTGGCCCAGTGCCAGGAAACCCTGCGCACCGCCATGGCCATTGGCGCCGACCGCGCCATCCTGGTCGAGACCGACGTGGAACTGCAGCCCCTGGCCGTGGCCAAGCTGCTCAAGGCCCTGGTGGACAAGGAGCAACCTCAGCTCGTCATCCTGGGCAAGCAGGCCATCGACGACGACGCCAACCAGACCGGCCAGATGCTGGCGGCCCTGGCCGACCTGCCCCAGGCCACCAACGCCAGCAAGGTGGAGCTGGCTGCCGACAAGGCGAACGTGACCCGCGAAATCGACGGCGGCCTGGAAACCCTGGCCCTGTCGCTGCCCGCCGTCATCACCACCGACCTGCGCCTGAACGAGCCCCGCTACGTCACCTTGCCCAACATCATGAAGGCCAAGAAGAAGCCGCTCGAAACCGTCAAGCCCGAAGACCTCGGCGTGGACGTGGCGCCTCGCCTCAAGACCCTCAAGGTCAGCGAGCCCGCCAAGCGCGGCGCGGGCGTGAAGGTGGCCGACGTGGCCGCCCTGGTCGAGAAACTCAAGAACGAAGCGAAGGTGATCTAAATGTCGGTACTCGTTATTGCTGAACACGACAACGCATCCATCAAGGGCGCAACCCTGAACACCGTGACGGCCGCAGCCGCTTGCGGTGGCGACGTGCACGTGCTGGTGGCTGGCCACAACGCGGGCGCCGCTGCTGCTGCCGCTGGCCAGATCGCTGGCGTCGCCAAGGTCATCCACGCCGACGCCGAAGGCCTGGCCCATGGCCTGGCCGAGAACGTGGCCGCGCAAGTGCTGGCCATTGCAGGCAACTACAGCCACATCGTGTTTCCCGCTACCGCCAGCGGCAAGAACATCGCCCCCCGCGTGGCGGCCAAGCTCGATGTCGCCCAGATCAGCGACATCACCAAGGTGGTGAGCGCCGACACCTTCGAGCGCCCCATCTACGCCGGCAACGCCATTGCCACCGTGCAAAGCGCCGATGCCACCAAGGTCATCACCGTGCGCACCACCGGCTTTGACGCCGCAGCCGCCACCGGTGGCAGCGCCGCCGTCGAAACCGCGGCTGCCGCTGCCGATTCGGGCAAGAGCAGCTATGTGGGCAGCGAGATCGCCAAGAGCGACCGCCCCGAGCTGACCGCCGCCAAGATCATCGTCTCCGGCGGCCGGGCTCTCGGCAGCAAGGAAAAGTTCGACGAAGTCATGACCCCCCTGGCCGACAAGCTGGGCGCCGCCATCGGTGCCAGCCGCGCTGCGGTGGATGCGGGCTACGCCCCCAACGACCTGCAAGTGGGCCAGACCGGCAAGATCGTGGCGCCGCAGCTGTATATCGCTGCCGGTATCTCGGGCGCCATCCAGCACTTGGCCGGCATGAAGGATTCCAAGGTGATCGTGGCGATCAACAAGGACCCCGAAGCCCCGATCTTCAGCGTGGCCGACTATGGCCTGGAGGCCGACCTGTTCGCGGCCGTGCCGGAACTGGTGAAGGCGCTGTAAGGCGGCCTCTTTGCCAGAGCGAAAGAAAGGGCATCGCTTGCGATGCCTTTTTTTTACGAATTTTTGAGTTTTCTCCCCTGAAAGACGCCCATGAGCTACACCGCCCCCGTCAAGGACATGCTGTTCGGCATCGAGCACCTGGCCCACATCGAACAGATCGCGCAGATCCCCGGCTTTGAAGACGCCGGCCTGGATACGGCCGCCGCCGTGCTGGAAGAGTGCGCCAAGTTCAACGAGGGCGTGCTGGCTCCGCTCAACTTCGAAGGCGACAAGAACCCGTCGAGCTGGAAGGACGGCGTGGTGACGACCACCCCGGGCTTCAAGGAGGCTTTCCGCCAGTACGGCGAAGGCGGCTGGCAGGGCCTGCAGCACCCGGCGGACTTTGGCGGCCAGGGCCTGCCCAAGACCATCGGCGCGGCCTGCATCGAAATGGCCAACAGCGCCAACATGAGCTTTGCGCTGTGCCCGCTGCTCACCGACGGCGCCATCGAGGCGCTGCTCACGGCGGGCAGCGACGAACTCAAGGCTACCTACCTGGAGAAGCTGGTGACCGGCGAATGGACCGGCACCATGAACCTGACCGAACCCCAGGCCGGCTCGGACCTGGCCCTGGTGCGCACCCGCGCCGAGCCCCAGCCCGATGGCACCTACAAGGTGTTCGGCACCAAGATCTTCATCACCTACGGCGAGCACGACATGGCCGCCAACATCGTGCACCTGGTGCTGGCGCGCGTGGCGGGGGCGCCCGACGGCGTGAAGGGCATCAGCCTGTTCGTGGTGCCCAAGTTCATGGTCAATGCCGATGGCACCCTGGGCGCGCGCAACGATGCGCACTGCGTGAGCATCGAGCACAAGCTGGGCATCAAGGCATCGCCCACGGCCGTGCTGCAGTTTGGCGACCACGGCGGCGCCGTGGGCTATCTGGTGGGCGAGGAAAACCGGGGCCTCGAATACATGTTCATCATGATGAACGCCGCGCGCTACGCGGTGGGCATGCAGGGCATTGCGGTGGCCGAGCGCGCTTACCAAAAGGCCGTGCAGTACGCGAAGGACCGCGTGCAAAGCCGCCCCGTGGACGGCAGCATCGCCGCCAGCGCGCCCATCATCCACCACCCCGACGTGAAGCGCATGCTGATGACCATGCGCGCCTACACCGAAGGCTGCCGCGCCATGGCCACGGTGGCGGCGGCCGCGTTTGACGCTGCGCACCACCACCCCGACGCCGACACGCGCAAGCAGAACCAGGCCTTCTATGAATTCATGGTGCCGCTGGTCAAGGGCTACAGCACCGAGATGAGCCTGGAAGTCACCAGCCTGGGCGTGCAGGTGCACGGCGGCATGGGCTTCATCGAAGAGACGGGCGCCGCGCAGTACTACCGTGACGCCAAGATCCTGACCATCTACGAAGGCACCACGGCCATCCAGGCCAACGACTTGGTGGGCCGCAAGACCGCGCGCGATGGCGGCCAGACCGCCAAGGGCATTGCCGCCCAGATCGAGAAGACCGAAGGCGAGCTGCTGGCCAGCGGCACACCCGCCGCGCTGGCCATGGCCAAGCGCCTGACGGCCGCGCGCCAGGCGCTGGTGGACGTGATCGAGTTCGTGGCCGGCGGCACCAAGGCGCAGCCCAATGCGGTGTTTGCGGGCAGCGTGCCTTACCTCATGCTGGCCGGCAATGTGGTGGCGGGCTGGCAACTGGCGCGCAGCCTGCTGGTGGCCGAGAGCCTGTTGCAAAAGGGACAGGACCAAGCCTTCATGCGCGCAAAAATCACCACGGCCCAGTTCTATGCCGAGCACATTCTGGTGAAGGCGCCGGGCCTGCGCGACAGCATCGTGGAGGGCGCGGCCAGCGTGACCGAGCTGGCGCTCGACGCCTTCTGAACGCCTGGCGCGCTGTGAGGAGACGGCCCCGCACACGGGGCTTGTTGATATAAAAATGATAGCTGTCAGCGCTTGATAGATAAGCGCTAAAGGCTGATTTGATTCAAATTTCTGTCCTGAAAGTCGTTGCCATGTCCCAATTGCCTGCCGCGTTGCAAAACCTGTCGCTGCCCGTCATCGGGTCGCCGCTGTTCATCATCAGCAACCCCAAGCTCGTGATCGAGCAATGCAAGGCCGGCGTGGTGGGCTCCATGCCCGCGCTCAACGCCCGCCCGGCCGAACAGCTTGAAGACTGGCTGGCCGAGATCACCGAAACCCTGGCCGCCTACAACAAGGCCCACCCCGACAAGCCCGCCGCGCCCTTTGCCATCAACCAGATCGTGCACAAGAGCAACGACCGGCTGGAGCACGACATGCAGGTCTGCGCCAAATACAAGGTGCCGATCATCATCACCAGCCTGGGCGCGCGCGAGGACGTGAACCAGGCCGTGCACGGCTGGGGCGGCGTGGTGCTGCACGACATCATCAACAACAAGTTTGCCCACAAGGCCATCGAGAAGGGCGCTGACGGCCTGATCGCCGTGGCGGCCGGTGCCGGCGGCCACGCGGGCGTGAAGAGCCCGTTCGCGCTGATCCAGGAGATCCGCCAGTGGTTCGATGGCCCGGTGGCGCTGTCGGGCTCCATCGCCAGCGGCGACGCGGTGCTGGCCGCGCAGGCCATGGGCGCCGACTTCGCCTACATCGGCTCGGCCTTCATCGCCACCGAAGAGGCGCGGGCCAGCGACGAGTACAAGCAGGCCATCGTGCAGGGCACGTCAGACGACATCGTCTACAGCAACCTGTTCACCGGCGTGCACGGCAACTACCTGGCCCCGTCCATCCGCGCGGCCGGCATGGACCCGGACAACCTGCCCGAATCCGATCCCAGCAAGATGAACTTCGGCGGCGACGCCAAGAAGGCCTGGAAAGACATCTGGGGCTGCGGCCAGGGCATCGGCGCCATCGACGCGGTGACCCGCACGGCCGACCTGGTGGCCCGCCTGCGCAGCGAATACCAGGCCGCACGCGCACGCCTCAAGCTCTGAGGTCCGCACGGCGGAAGGCGCCACGCCCACTGCGGCGTACGCCGCAGCTTTTTCTGGCGTTGCAGGCGGCAACACCGATGCCCACCGCCAGCGATCCGGTGGCGCTGTCGGCCTTGCCACACATTCGATGCGCCACGCATGAACGGGTGCGTGGTGCTGGACGCCGTTTCTCATCACAATAGCGGGCTCGCTCCGCCGCCCGCACGCCTGGCGCCCAGTCCGCAAGCCCTCGCACCGCCACTCCCACCGCTGCCCCTGCGCCCCAGCATGTCCGCCCCTTCCTCTCGCTCTCCCGTGATCGACACCGTGAAAGGGTTGGCCTGCATGGCCATCGTCTGGCACCACCTGGCGTTCTACGGGCCCATGTCGGACATCGCCCAGCCCTTGGCCCCCGGGCTGATGGCGTTCCTCTACGACTATGCGCGCATGGCGGTTCAGGTGTTTCTGGTGGTGGGGGGCTATCTGGCCGCGGCCAGCCTGGCCCCCGCAGGCACGGCGCGGTTTGCGCACGCTGGCAGCGCGATAGGCAAGCGGTTTGTGCGCCTCATGGTGCCGTGCGCCGTGGCGCTGGTGTTCACCGTGGTGGTGTCCGCGCTGGTGCGCACCTGGATGAACCATCCTTCGGTGCCCGAGGCGCCCACCCTGGCGCAGCTGGTGGCCAATGCCCTGATGTTGCAGGACCTGCTGGGCGAAGACGCCTTGTCCGCCGGCGTGTGGTACGTGGCCATCGACTTCCAGCTCTTCAGCCTGAGCGTGCTGGCCTGGGCCTGGGTCCGGGCCTTGCCCGGGCGGTGGCCGCAGCAGCAACGGGCGGCGTTGGCGCGGGGGCTCATCGTGGCGGGGGCGGCCGCATCGCTGTGGTTCTTCAACCGCGTGGCGGGGCTCGACATGTGGGCGCTGTACTTCCTGGGTGCCTACGGGCTGGGCATGCTGGCGTACTGGGCGGTGCAGTCGTCACGGCCCCATGGCTGGCTGGCGGCCATCGTCCTGCTGGGGGGGGTTGCGCTGGCGCTCGATTTTCGCGGTCGCATCGCGGTGGCCCTGGTTGCCGCGCTGGGCCTGGCGCTGGCGCAGCGCATGCAGCAAACACACAGTGCGGGCCGCACGCTGCCCGGCTGGGCTGACGGGCTGGCGCGGGTCGGCCAGATGTCGTATTCGGTGTTCCTCGTGCACTTCGGCGCCTGCCTGCTGGTGAACGCGGTGGTGGGCACGCTGTGGCCGGCGTCGGCTCCCATCAACGCGCTGGGCATGGTGCTGGCCTTCGCGCTGTCGCTGGTGGCAGGGCGCTGGATGTATCTGCGGGTGGAGCAGCACGTGCCCTCGTGGGCCACGGCGCTGCGCTGGCAGGCGGGGCTGGTGGGCACCGGCCTGCTGGTGGCGTTGCTGAGCAACGGGGTGTAGGCCGCTTCGGGCGCGTTCGCCCGATGCAACGTTCAGGGTGAGCGCGGCAGGCCCTGCTTTTTCTCGCGACGCTTGCGCTGCCTGTCCAGAAACCAGGCCAGAAACGGCAGCAGCAGCATCGAGCCCGGAATGACCCAGATGAACAGGTAGGGGCTGACGGAGGAGGCCGAGCGCATCACATCGCGCAGGTGCGCGCGTGTTCGGCCGCATCCCATCTGCCCTGGCGGCGCTGCTGCACCAGCCACACGACCGAGCCCTTCATCGTGGCCATCTCGCGTTTGAGGCGGCTTTTCTCGCGGCTGTTGCCGGCAAGGAATGAACAGAACCACTCCGGCGCCCGCTCCATGCGGGCCTGGAAGGCGGTGGTGGAGTCCGGATCGAACGCGGGAGGGTGCCCCGACGGGTCGATGGCTGGCTCTGCAGCGGGTTCGGCGGGCGGGGGATGGGGCATTGCGGCTGGCATTGTCAACGCAATGGCGCCCAGCGGCAAAGCGGATCTTTTCATCCGCCTGGCCATCCACCTGGCCATCCGCCCGGCGCTCCGTCTGGCGGCAAGTCAGCGGTGCAGCTCGCCCGCGCTTTCGGGCTGGAAGACGATGTCCATCACCCGCACGGTCATCGGCTTGCCGCCCGGGCCGGGCCAGGCGAGTTCGTCGCCCACCGACAGGCCCAGCAGTGCACTGCCCACGGGCGCAAAAACGGAGAGACGGTCTGCACTGCCATCCGCGTCGCGCGGGTACACCAGGGTCAGGCAGAAGTCCTTGCCCGTCTCGCTGATGGCAAAGCGCACGGTGGAGTTCATCGTCACCACGTGGGGTGGAATGTCTTCGGGCGCCACCACGTCCGCCCGGTCAAGCTCTGCCTGCAGATCGGCCTTGCCCGGGAACACGCTGGCCGGGATGACGGCCAGAAGGGCTTCAATGCGGTCAACGTCGAGCGACGACAGGATGATCTGGGGCTTGCGCGCCATGGCGGTACCTCGGTGGTGGTGGTTGGGAAAGCGCGCGACTGTAGACCATCGTGAATCTCGCACTGCCGCGCGCGGTCAATCGCTCTTGATGTCGCGCGCCTTGATCAGGGCGCCAAACCGCGCACTGTCGCTGGCCGCGCGGCTGTTGAAGTCGCTCGGGGACATGGGTGCCGGAACGCCGCCGAGCGCCGCAATGCGCTCCTGCACCGCTGCCGTGCCCAGCGCCTTGTTGATCTCGCGGTTCAGGCGCGTCACCACGTCGGCGGGTGTGCCCGCCGGGGCATAGAAGCCGAACAGCGTGTCGGCATCGAAGCCCTTGAGCCCCGCCTCGTCGAGCGTGGGCACATCCGGAAACAGGGGCGAGCGCTTGGCGCTGCCCACGGCCAGCAGCCGGAGCTTGCCGGCTTTCACGTGCGGCAGGCCGATCCCCGGGTCGAACATGAAATCCACCTGCCCGCCCAGCAGGTCCTGCATGGCGGGGGCCGCGCCGCGGTAGGGCACATGCACGGCGAAGACATTGGCCTCGGCCTTGAGCATTTCAGCCGCGAGGTGCGGCGAGCTGCCATTGCCCGGGGTGCCGAATGTCAGCTTGCCCGGGTGGGCCTTGAGGTAGGCGAGGAACTCCTGGATGGTGTTCACGGGCAGCGAAGGCCGCACCTCCAAAAACACCAGCACGCGTGCGGCCGCGGCCACGGGCACCAGGTCCTTGGCAGGGTCGAACGGCATCTTGGGGTACAGGTGCGGGTTGACCGACACCATCCCGCCCGAGCTCATCAGCAGCGTGTAGCCGTCTGCCGGCGACTTCGCCACCGCCTCGCCGCCGATGTTGCCGCCCGCGCCGCCCCGGTTCTCCACCACCACGGGCTGGCCCAGGGCCGCCTGCAGCGGCTGCGTGATGGCGCGCGCTATCTGGTCGGCCGCACCGCCGGCCGGGAAGTTCACGACCACCTTGATGGGCTTGCTGGGCCAAGTATCTGCCGCTGCCCTGGTGGGCAGCGCGCAGAGGCTGGCAGCGGCTGCCAGCGTGGCGGCGGTGATGAGCAGGCGGCGGGTGCGGGCCCGGGGGGCGATGGCGTGCATGGTGTGTCTCCTTGTCAGTGTTGCCCGAGTGGCTCTGGTGGCCCGGGTCTTGTGATGATTGAAAAAAAGTGCAGAGATGGCGGGGCGGCAAGGCGTGGGCGCCTTCTTCAGGCCACATCCACCTCCACGAGGATGGCGCGCGGGTGCGCCAACGCGTCCCGCAGCACCTGGTGCAGCGCAGAGGCCTCACTCACGCGCACGGCATCACAGCCCTGGCTGCGCGCAAGCGCCAGAAAGTCCAGGTCGGGCAAGTCGGTGCCCTCCAGCTTGGCGCCCTCGTGGAAGCCGAAGGTGGGCGCGAACTCCTGCAGCGCCGCGTAGCGGCGGTTCTTGAGGATGATGAAGGTGATCGGCAGCTTGAGCTGCGCCGCGCTCCACAGCGCCTGGATGGAATACATGGCCGATCCGTCTCCGATCAGGCCGATCACCTTGCTGCCAGGCTTGGCCAACGCCACACCCACCGCAGCCGGCAGGCCGTAGCCCAGGCCGCCGCTGCACATGGTGTAGAAGGTCTCGCTCTGCAGGATGGGCAGATGGGCGTGCATGGCTGCGCGCGAGCTGGGCGCTTCCTCCACCACGATGGAGGCGGCATCGCGCACCTCGGCCAGCGTCTGCATGACAAAGGGCACGCTCATCAGGCTGCCGGGGCCTGAGGGCTCGGCCCGGGGCCGTGCGGCGCGGGGTGGTGGCAGTGCGCGGGCTGGGGGGGCGGGGCGCGCCAGCAAATCCTGCACGCCCAGGCGCACGCTGCCCACGGCCGACGTGCCTTCGGGCGTCCAGGCGGCCGTGCCCGGGTCGTCGATCAGCTGCACCAGCTGCGCGCCGGGTGGCACGTGCGGGCCGAATCCTTCCACGTGGTAGGTGAAGGCGGCGGCGCCAAGCGCAAACACCAGGTCGTGCCCCGACAGCAGCGCGACGATCTTCTCGCGCATGGCGGGCAGCACGCCTGCAAACAGGCGGTGGTCCTGCGGAAAGCCGCAGCGGCCCGACATGGGGGCGATCCAGACGGCCGCGCTGTGCCGCTCGGCCAGCGCCAGCACGTCGTCCCAGGCGCGGTCGCGGTCCACGGCGGCACCCACCACAAACACGGGGCGCTGCGCAGCATCCAGCGCATCGCCGATGGCCTGCAGCACGCGCGGTTCGGGGCGCAGCTCGGTGCTCACCGTTCGCGCGGGGAGCGGCTCGCAGGGCTTGTCCCAGTCGTCGGCCGGGATGGACACCAGCACCGGCCCGCGCGGCTGCTGCATGGCGATGTAGTAGGCGCGGGCGATGGCCAGGGGCACGTCTTCGGCGCGCGCGGGCTCGATGCTCCATTTCACATAGGGCTTGGGCAGCTCGGTGGCCTGGCCCGAGAACAGGAACGGGTCGAACGGCAGGATGGAGCGCGCCTGCTGCCCGGCCGTGATGACCATGGGCGTGCGGTTCTTGTGCGCCGTGAAGATGTTGCCCATCGCGTGGCCCACGCCCGCGGCGGAATGCAGGTTCACGAAAGCTGCGTTGTGCGTGGCCTGGGCGTAGCCGTCGGCCATGCCCACCACCACGGATTCCTGCAGGCCGAGGATGTAGCGGAAGTCCGAAGGGAAGTCGAGAAACAGCGGCAGCTCGGTGGAGCCGGGGTTGCCGAAGATGGTGTCGATCTGAAAGCCGCGCAGCAGGTCGAGCACGGCCTCGCGCACGGTGGGACGAAACGTTGGGGTAGGCATGCCCGCATCTTCGGTGTCCGTGCTTCATCCATCAATACAATGAATCGACTAAGCGGTATTCGTTAAATGCATATCAAGGACATCGATCTCAACCTGCTGCGCCTGTTCGATGCCGTGTACCGCACGCGCAACGTGAGCCGCGCCGCCGACCTGCTGGACCTGACCCAGCCCGCCGCCAGCCAGGCGCTGACCCGGCTGCGCCTGCTGCTCAAGGACCCGCTGTTCGTGCGCGCCGGCGGCGGTGTGCAGCCCACGCCGCAGGCCGACCGGCTGGCCAGCGCCGTGCGCAGCGCCCTGGCCCTCCTGGAAGAGGCGCTCAACGAATCCGCACAGTTCGACCCCTTGCAGTCGCGCAAGGTGTTCCGCATCCACATGAGCGACATCGGCGAAGGCCGCTTCCTGCCCGAGCTGATGGTGGCGCTGCAGCACCGGGCCCCCGGCGTGCAGCTGGAGACGCTGCCTGTGCCGCGCCACGAGATCGCTCAGCGGCTGGACAGCGGCGCCATCGACTTTGCCTTCGGCTTCCTGCCGACGGTGAAGGACACGCAGCGGGTGCAGCTGATCCAGGACCGCTACGTGGTGCTGCTGCGCGCGGGCCACCCCTTTGCCGCGCGGCGGCGCACGGGCGCGGCGTTGCTCAAGGATTTGCGGCAGCTGGAGTTCGTGGCCGTGCGCTCGCATTCGGACACGCTGCGCATCCTGGAGATGCAGCAGCTGCAGGACCGCATCCGCCTCACCACCGAGCATTTCATGGTGCTGCCGTCCATCGTGCGCGCCACGGACCTGGCCGTGGTCATGCCGCGCAACATTGCGCGCACGTTTGCGGCCGACGGCGGCTACACGCTGATCGAGCCGCCGCTGCCGCTGCGCGACTTCACGGTGTCGCTGCACTGGAGCCGCCGGTTCGAAGGCGACCCTGGGAACCAGTGGATGCGCAGCCTGATCACGCAGCTGTTCAAGGAGCCTTGAAAGCGGGGTGGGCGGGCAAAATCGAAAAAACTGTATATTCATACAGTTATGCCAAGCCCCACCACGGACCGATCCGACATCCCGGCGCCCCCAGAGGAAGTTCGCATCCCGCTGCAGGCGATCCGGGGCCGGGGTGCGGCCACGGCCCTGGCGCACCGCTTTGCGCGCGACGTGCGCGAGGTGGCCGACGACGGCTGGGGCCCGGCAGCGGATGCCGATGGCCACCACGAAGGCGACGGCAGCGACGCTGCCGCTGCCGCCACCCGGGTGCATCTTGAAACCGCACGCAGCGCCATTTGCGCCAACGATTCGCCCGACATCTTCTTTGAACTGTCGGTGAATCCGTACCGGGGCTGCGAGCACGGCTGCATCTATTGCTATGCGCGGCCCACGCACAGCTACCTCAGCTTTTCGCCGGGGCTGGACTTTGAAACGCAGATCATCGCCAAGCACAACATCGCGAGCGTGTTGCGCGCCGAGCTGTGCGCCCCGCGCTACGCGCCGCGCCTGCTGAACATCGGCTCGGCCACCGACTGCTACCAGCCTGTGGAGCGCGAGCTGAAGCTCACCCGCAGCGTGATCGAGGTGATGCGCGACGCGCGCCACCCGTTTTCGCTCATCACCAAGTCGAGCGGTGTGGAGCGCGACCTCGACCTGCTGGCCCCGCTGGCCGCGCAGCGGCTGGCCGCGGTGTACGTCACCATCACCACGCTCGACGCGCAGCTCGCCCGCCGCATGGAGCCGCGCGCCGCCGCGCCCCACCGGCGCCTGCGCACCATCCGCGCGCTGGCCGACGCGGGCGTGCCTGTGGGCGTGAGCGTGGCGCCCCAGATCCCCTTCATCACCGAAGGCATGGAGCAGGTGCTGCAGGCCGCGCGCGAGGCGGGTGCGACGAGTGCCTTCTACACCGTGCTGCGCCTGCCGTGGGAGCTGGATGCGCTGTTTCGCGAATGGCTGCAGGTGCACTACCCCGACCGCGCCGCGCGCGTGATGGCGCGTGTGCAAGACCTGCACAACCTGAGCGATGCCGAGCGGCGCGCAGGCAAGACCTACCAGAGCGACTTCGCCACCCGCATGAAGGGCACCGGCCTGTGGGCCGACCTTGTGCGCCAGCGCTTCACCGCCACCTGCCGCAAGCTGGGCCTGAACCGGGATCGGGTGGAGCTGGACCTGGGCCGGTTCCGTCCGGGGCTGCTGCAGGGGCAGGGCAGCCTGTTCTGATGCGATGGCGGGCTGAAAATATGGCCTAAATCAGCCTTCAGCGCTTATCCAACAAGCGCTGGTAGCTATTGTTTTGGTAGCATTCGCAGCCGCCAGTGCCTCACACCCAAAGCGCCTGGACGATCTGCGTGTACAGCGGAATCCCCAGCACGATGTTGAGCGGGAAGGTGAGCCCGAGCGACAGGCTGACGTACAGCGACGGGTCGGCCTCGGGGATGGCGTAGCGCACCACCGCTGGCACGGCGATGTACGAAGCGCTGGCCGCCAGCACCATCAGCAGCGTGGCATCGCCTGCGGGCACGCCCGCCAGCCAGGCCAGGCCCAGTGCCAGGGCGGCGTGGGTGATGGGCGCCAGCACGGCATAGGCCAGCAGCCAGGGCGACTGCTTGCGCACCGCAGGCAGGTTGCGCGCGGTAGACAGGCCCATGTCCAGCAGGAACAGGCACAGCATGCCCTTGAACAGATCGCCCGAGAAGGGCTGCATGGCGGCCTTGCCCGCATCGCCCGTGAGCAGGCCGATGAGCATTGCGCCCAGCAGCAGCAGTTGCGTGCCGTCCGTGAAGGATTCGTGCAGGATCTTGCCCACCGAGAGCTGCGGCCCGCCCTGGCCGCCGGCATGCCCGCCCAGCGTGGCCGTACCCCCGCCCGACACGGCCACCACGGCCGGGCCGCCGCTGGCCTGTGCCTGCTGCCGCTGGCGCAGCGCATTGGCCAGCAGCACCGCCAGGATGATGGCCGGCGATTCCATCAGCGCCATCGCCGCCGCCATGTGGCCGCCGTAGGCGATCTGCTGTGACTCCAGATACTGCGTGGCCGTCACGAAGGTCACCGCACTCACCGAGCCATAGGTGGCCGCCACCGCTGCCGCATTGAAGCCCGACAGCACCCGCCGCAAGAGCGCATAGCCCACCAGCGGCACCACGATGGCCAGAAGCACCGCCAGCCCCAGGCTGCTGACCACGCTGGGCGTGAAGCCCGAGGCCGCGAGCGCAAAACCGCCCTTGAGGCCCAGCGCCATCAGCAGGTAGATGGACAAGAACTTCGAGATCGCGGCCGGCATCTCCAGGTTGGAACGCACCAGCCCGGCAAACACGCCCAGGGCAAAAAACAAGATCGCAGGGTCCAGCAAGCTTTGCATCATTCAACTCCTTGGACGCCGATGCTAGGGGTTGGTTGGCACAAAGTAAAATCGATTCGATTGCGCTTATATATAGATAAAAATCTATGAACATCACCTTCCGGCAGCTGCGGCTGTTTCTGGCGCTGGCGGAAACCGGCAGCGTCAGCGGGGCCGCCAAGGCCATGCACGTCACGCAGCCCACGGCGTCCATGCAGCTGCGCGAGGTGTCGCAGGCCGTGGGCCTGCCGCTGTATGAGGTCATCTCGCGCCGCGTGCACCTCACCGAGGCGGGCCACATGCTGGCGCGCACCGCGCGCACCATTGCGGGCGAGTGGGACGCTTTCGAGCAGCGCGTGGCGGGCACCAAGGGCCTGACCAGCGGGCGCCTGAAGGTGGCGGTGGTCAGCACCGCCAAGTCCTTCGTGCCGCGCCTGCTGGGCAGCTTCTGCAAGCTGCATCCGCAGATCGACATTTCGCTGGAGGTGCTCAACCGCGACCACGTCATCCAGCGCCTGCGCGCCAACCAGGACGACCTCTACGTGATGTCCATGCCCCCGGCCGACCTGCCGCTGGAAGACCAGATCCTCATGCCCAACCCTCTGGTCGTCATCGCCCCCGCAGACCATCCGCTGGCCGCACGCAAGCGCATCCGCCTGGAACAGCTGCAGGCCGAGCGCTTCATCCTGCGCGAAAAAGGATCGGGCACCCGCATGGCCACCGACGCCCACCTGCGCCAGGCCGGGTTTGCCCCGGGCGCCGTGCTGGAGCTGGGCAGCAACGAAGCCATCAAGGAATCGGTGGAGGGCCAGCTGGGCATTTCCATCGTCTCCCTGCACGCGCTGGGCCCGCGCCACGAGGGGCTGGCGGTGCTCAACGTGGCGGGCTTTCCCATCCGCTCGCAATGGCACCTGGTGTGGCCCAAGGGCAAGCAGCTGTCACCCATCGCCGAGGTGTTCCGCGAGCACCTGATGCAGGAAGCCAGGGGGTGGATGGGCGGCGCCCACTGAGCGGCGCAGGGCCCGGGCGGGCGTCAGCGGCGGGGCGCGCTGGACGTGGAGGCGTTCGATGCCGATACCTTGCGTGCCTACCAGTCCGCCGACCTGCGCGAGGGCCAGGCGGCCTGGGCCGAGAAGCGATCTCCCCGCTTCACGGGGCGGTGAGGGGCTCTGGGGTCAGGGGAGCGGCGCCGCAGATGCCAATGTAGATGCGGATTTGGATGTGGATGCGGCACGGCAACCCGCATACACGTCGAGCTCGGGCCGGTAGGCGCCGGTCTGCACGTCCATCAGGCCCAGCACCGAATGGAAATAGCTGTCGTGCGTGATGCGGCGCTCGGACAGGTCGTTCTGCAGGCAGCGGATGGCCGTGTGCTGGCGTGCCTGCATGGCGGGTGACAGCCAGGTGATCCACGGCACGTGCTTTTGCACGTCGGGCGCGATGCTGTAGGGCAGGCCGTGCAGGTACAGGTTGTTTTCGCCCAGCGACTCGCCGTGGTCCGCCACATAGACCATCGCCGTGTTCGCACGGCCGCCGCGCGCGGCCAGCCACCGGATGACCTCGTCCAGAAACGCATCGGTCTCCACGATGCTGTTGTCGTAGGCATTCACCACCTGCTGGCGGTCGCAGTCCTGCAGCGCGGTGGAGGTGCATTCAGGCACGAAGTGCTTGTGCTCCGGGGCCGAGCGCTTGGAGTACGCGGGGCCGTGGCTGCCCATCTGGTGCAGCACCACGACGGTGCCGCGCTGCCGTTGCTGTGCGGGCAAGGCGGCTATGCGCGCATCCAGGTCCTGCAGCATCACGCGGTCCAGGCACTCGGCGCCGGGCGCGCACAGGGCGGGGTCCTTGAGGTCGGTGGTGCTGATCTGGCCCGCGCGGTCACACACGCCCTTGCACCCCGACTGGTTGTCCACCCACAGCACGGCCAGGCCCGCATGCTGCAGCACGTCGATGAGGGTCTCGAAGTTGGCGGCGCGCGCCTCGTAGCCCGTGCGGCCCAGGTGCGAGAACATGCACGGCACCGATGCCGCCGTGCTCGTGCCGCACGACCAGGCATTGCGTGCGCTGGCCAGGTCGCTGCGGGCCGACAGCAGCGGCGTGGTATTGCGCGTGTAGCCGTTCACGCCGAAGTTGCCGCTGCGCCCGGTTTCGCCCAGCACCAGCACCAGCAGCGGCGCGTCGGCCTGGCCTGCATAGCTGGCGCCCAGGTGTGCGTCGCGCCCCACGGGCAGCAGGGTGCGGGTGTTCATGCGCAGCGGCTGTGTGGCGACGTGGCCCAGCGCATACACGCTGTTGAGCGGGTTGATCAGGTAGCGCAGCCGGGGTTGGTTGCGCATGGTGGAGGCAAAGTCCTGGAACACGAGCAGCAGGCACAACACGGCCACGACCAGCGCGACGCCCAGCAGCGCCGCGTTGTGTGCGGCGTGGCGCAGGCTGCCCAGCCGCTTGAGCGGCGTGCGCTGCAACCACAGCAGCGGCGGCCCCGCCAGCGCCAGCACGGTGAACACCATGCGCCAGCCCAGCAGGTCGCCCGCTTCATGCACATCCGTCTGCAGCACGTTGACAAGCATGCTGGCATCAATCGCAATGCCGTAGGCCAGCATGAAGCAGGCGCCCAGCGCGGCCACCACCACCATCAGCCCGGCCACGGGTTTGACCCAGGCACGGCGCCACGCCAGCGTGCAGAGCAGCGCGGTATTGCCGGCCACCACGATGACCCCGAAAGCCAGCACAAAACCCCAGCCGCGCAGGCTGCCGTGGCCCGGCAGCGCGGCCACTTCGCGCCACAGTGGCAGGTTGCTCACGGTCGCCATCCAGATGCTGACGAGCACCATCACCCAGCCCGGGTGCCGGGCTGCGGGGGCGTCGGCCGTGCGGGTGTTCGAGTGGGAGGTGGCTCGCGCCGCAGGGGCTGCGGGCGGGGATCGATGAGAGGGCAGCAGGCGCCGCAGGGTCAGAAGCATGGCGCGCACTGTGGCGCGCCCGGCTTAAGCCGGCATTAAGAGCCTTTGCGTGATGCTGCGTGCTGAGCCCCCCGCTCAGCCCAGCCCGCGCGCGTGGTGCTGCAGATGGTCGGCCATGAAGCTCTGCACGAAGTAGTAGCCGTGGTCGTAGCCCGCATGGCGGCGCAGGGTCAGCGGCTGGCCGATGGCGGCGCAGGCGGCCTCCAGCATCTGCGGGTGCAATTGGTCGGCCAGAAACTTGTCGGCCAGGCCCTGGTCGATGAGGATGCCGCCCGGGTAGGGGGCCACGGGCTGGTGCTGCATGAGCACGGTGGCGTCGTGCTCGATCCAGGTGCTGCGGTCGGGGCCCAGGTAGCCGGTGAAGGCTTTTTCGCCCCAAGGGCACTGGGTGGGGGCGCAGATGGGCGCGAAGGCCGACACGGTCTTGAAGCGGCCCGGGTGGCGCAGCGCCAGCGTCAGCGCCCCGTGGCCGCCCATGCTGTGGCCGAAGATGCCCAGGCGCGTGCCGTCGATGGGCAACTGCTCGGCCACCTGCGGCAGCAGGTCGTTCATCAGGTAGCTTTCCATGTGCCAGTGGGTGTGCCATGGTTCCTGCGTGGCATCGAGGTAGAAGCCTGCGCCCACGCCGAAGTCCCAGCTGTCGGCCTCGCCCGGCACCTTGGCGCCGCGCGGGCTGGTGTCCGGCGCGATGAGGGCCAGGCCCAGCTCGGCGGCCAGGCGCTGGGCACCGGCCTTGACCATGAAGGTTTCTTCGGTGCAGGTCAGGCCCGCCAGGTACACCACGGCGGGCACGGGGCCCTGTTGCGCCTGCGGCGGCAGGTAGACCGCAAACTTCATTGGCAGGCCGATGGTGGCGGAGGCGTGCTGGTAAAAGCGCTGCTCGCCGCCGAAGCAGGCGTGGGCGCTGAGCAGTTCGATCGTGGATTCTGAGAGGCTGGACATGTGTGGCGTGCCTGTTCTCTTTTTCTGGGTGTTAGGGCGGATCCGGTCGTCTGCAACTTCGTATGTTGTCGGAGCTGCCCTTGCCACTGGCGCGACCCATGCCAGGGACGCCGAGCAAGGGCCGCCCCGCCGCGAGGGCGTCGTCCCCCTGGGGGGAAGGCGCCGCAGGCGACTCAGGGGGAGGGCTATGCCGCGTACTTGACGACCGAGCGGATCGACTTGCCTTCGTGCATCAAGTCAAACGCTTCGTTGATGTCCTTCAGGCCCATGGTGTGCGTCACGAAGGGTTCGAGCTGGATCTTGCCCGCCATCGCGTCTTCGACCATGCCGGGCAGCTCGCTGCGGCCCTTGACGCCGCCAAACGCCGTGCCCAGCCACTTGCGGCCGGTGACGAGGTGGAAGGGGCGGGTGCTGATCTCCTGCCCCGCGCCGGCCACGCCGATGATGACCGACTGGCCCCAGCCGCGGTGCGCGCATTCCAGCGCGGCGCGCATCACGTTGACGTTGCCGATGCACTCGAAGCTGTGGTCCACGCCCCAGGTGGTCATCTCCACGATGACCTGCTGGATGGGCTTGTCGAAGTCCTTGGGGTTGATGCAGTCGGTGGCGCCAAAGGTGCGGGCCAGGTCGAACTTGCTCGGGTTGGTGTCGATGGCGATAATGCGCCCGGCCTTGGCCAGCTTGGCGCCCTGGATCACGGCCAGGCCGATGCCGCCCAGGCCGAACACAGCCACGGTGTCACCCTCCTGCACCTTGGCGGTGTTCTTGACGGCGCCCAGGCCCGTGGTCACGCCGCAGCCCAGCAGGCAGACCTGCTCGGGGTTGGCGTTGGGGTTGACCTTGGCCAGTGACACCTCGGCCACCACGGTGTATTCGCTGAAGGTGCTGCAGCCCATGTAGTGGTAGATGGGCTGGCCGTTGTACGAAAAGCGCGTGGTGCCGTCGGGCATCACGCCCTTGCCCTGGGTGGCGCGTACGGCCACGCACAGGTTGGTCTTGCCACTCTTGCAGAACAGGCATTCGCCGCATTCGGCGGTGTAGAGCGGGATCACGTGGTCGCCCGGCTTCACGCTGGTCACGCCTTCGCCCACTTCCACCACGATGCCCGCGCCCTCGTGGCCCAGCACCACGGGGAACAGGCCTTCGGGGTCGTCGCCACTCAGGGTGAAGGCGTCGGTGTGGCACACGCCGGTGTCGGTGATGCGGATGAGCACTTCGCCCTTTTGGGGCGGGGCCACGTCGATCTCGACGATCTGCAGCGGTTCTCCAGCCTTGAAGGCAACGGCGGCGCGGGATTTCATGGGGTGGTCCTTTGTGGGTCGTGTGGAAGCGTTGGAAGGAGGCGCCGGGCCCGGCGTCGGTGGCAGCGATGCCAGCGGCGGCGGGCCGGCAGGGTCATTTCAGGTACGACCGCAGCAGCGCCAGGGTCTCGTCGATGGCGGCCTGCGGGGGTGCGGGGTTTTGCGCCAGCAGCTCGCGCACATGGCTGTCCAGCAGGTCGGCCATCAGCCCATGCACGGCGCCGCGCATGGCGGCCAGCTGCTGCAGGATGGGGGCGCAGTCGCTGCCCGCCTCGACGGCGCGCTCAAGCGCCGCAGCCTGGCCCTTGATGCGGCGCAGGCGGGTGATGGCGCGTCGCTTGTCCTGGGGTGAGTGGGGCATGGGCGTGCTGTGCGGCAGGCGGCGGTTGGTACTGGTGGATAGTATAAAAGTGCGGGATTTGCCAGTAAAGCGGTGGCGGGTTATTTTTTGGTTTAACTAGGGGGTAGTATTGTTTGAATACGGGTTTGTTTACGCCGAAGCTGCGGATGGCTCGCAAAGGTTCGCAACGGCTCGCTCCACCGTCGCGTGCCGTGCGTGGCGCAAAAAAAAAAGGCCCGCAGGCACAGGGCCTGCGGGCTTTGGGGGGTGTGGCTAGGGCGGTGGGTCCCGGCATCAGGGCGGCGTGCCACCCTGTCTGCCTGACGGCCGCCAGCCCGGCCGCTGCGATCAGCGCTTGTCCAGCGCGGGCACGTCGCGGCGCTCGGAGCCGGTGAACAGCTGGCGGGGGCGGCCGATCTTGTACTCGGGGTCGCCGATCATTTCGTTGAGCTGGGCGATCCAGCCCACGGTGCGGGCCAACGCGAAGATGCCGGTGAACAGGTTCACCGGGATGCCGATGGCGCGCTGCACGATGCCGGAGTAGAAGTCCACGTTCGGGTAGAGCTTGCGCTGCACGAAGTAGTCGTCTTCCAGGGCGATCTTCTCCAGCTCCTTGGCCAGCTTGAACAGCGGGTCCTTTTCGAGGCCCAGCTCGGCCAGCACTTCATTGCAGGTCTCTTGCATGAGCTTGGCGCGGGGGTCGTAGTTCTTGTACACGCGGTGGCCAAAGCCCATCAGCTTGACGCCGGAGTTCTTGTCCTTGACCTGCTTGATGAACTCGCCGATCTTTTCCACGCCGCCCTGGGCCTGGATGTCGTGCAGCATGTTCAGCGCCGCTTCGTTGGCGCCGCCGTGGGCAGGGCCCCACAGGCAGGCCACGCCTGCAGCGATGGCCGCGAACGGGTTGGTGCCCGACGAACCGCACAGGCGCACGGTGGAGGTCGATGCGTTCTGCTCGTGGTCGGCGTGCAGGATGAAGATGCGGTCGAGCGCGCGTTCCAGCACGGGGTTGACCTTGTACTCTTCGCAGGGCGTGCCGAACATCATGCGCAGGAAGTTGCCGGCGTAGCTCAGGTTGTTCTGCGGGTACATGTACGGCTGGCCCATGCCGTACTTGTAGGCCATGGCGACCAGGGTGGGCATCTTGGCGATCAGGCGGATCGCCGCGATCTCACGGTGCTGCGGGTTGTTGATGTCGGTGCTGTCATGGTAGAAGGCCGACAGGGCGCCCACCAGGCCGGTCAGCACGGCCATGGGGTGCGCGTCGCGGCGGAAGCCGCGCAGGAAGAACTGCATCTGCTCGTTCACCATGGTGTGGTTGGTCACGAGCTTGTGGAAGTCGGTGCGCTGCGTCTCGTTGGGCAGTTCGCCGTTGAGCAGCAGGTAGCAGGTGTCCAGGTAGTCGCACTGGGTGGCCAGTTGCTCGATGGGGTACCCACGGTACAGCAGCTCGCCCTTGTCGCCATCGATGTAGGTGATGGCCGACTGCGTGGCAGCCGTGGACAGGAAGCCCGGGTCATAGGTGAACATGCCCGTTTGCGCGTACAGCTTGCGGATGTCGATGACATCCGGGCCAATGCTGCCCTGGTAGACCGGCAGGTCCACGCTGGGGCTGCCATTGCTGAAGGACAGGGTGGCTTTGTTGTCAGCTAGCTTCATTGTTACTTTCCTTGGGTAAGTTGCCGGAATTCCGGAGGTCGGGCCTTGTGTCTCAGGTCCTGGGGCTCAGGGCCGTGGTCGTGCCGCGCCGCCGCCGAGGCGCAGCATGCCAAGCACTTCACGCACTTCTTCTGTATCCAGTTCGCCTTCGGGTTCGCGGCGCGCAAGCACCAGGTCCAGGAGGTCGTTGTCCGCCAGATCCATCAGCTGGTTCATGCCGTGGGCCTGGCGCCAGGTCAGGCCCGCGCCGTGCCGGGCGAAGAAGTTCTCGATGTAGAGATCGTTCTCCAGCAGGCCGCGCCGGCAGCGCCAGTGCAGCTTGGCGCGCTCACGCTCGTCCAGCAGGTCGCCGGGCGATGGCAGGGCAGGGGTGGCGGTCTCGGACATGGCGGTGCTGCTCGGGAAAAAGGACGAATCAGACGGCGCGGCGCACCATCAGTTCCTTGATCTTGCCGATGGCCATCGTGGGGTTCAGGCCCTTGGGGCACACGTCCACGCAGTTCATGATGGTGTGGCAGCGGAACAGGCGGTACGGATCTTCGAGGTTGTCCAGGCGTGCACCCGTGGCTTCGTCGCGGCTGTCCGCGATGAAGCGGTAGGCCTGCAGCAGGCCGGCGGGGCCCACGAACTTGTCGGGGTTCCACCAGAAGCTGGGGCAGCTCGTGGAGCAGCTCGCGCACAGGATGCACTCATACAGGCCGTTGAGCTCTTCGCGCTCTTCGGGGCTCTGCAGGCGTTCCTTCTCGGGCGCCAGGTCTTCCGTGATGAGGTAGGGCTTGATCGAGTTGTACTGCTTGAAGAACTGCGTCATGTCCACGATCAGGTCGCGGATGACTGGCAGGCCGGGCAGGGGCTTCAGAACGATGGTGCCCTTGAGGGTGTTCATGTTCGTCAGGCACGCCAGACCGTTCTTGCCGTTGATGTTCATGGCGTCCGAGCCGCACACGCCTTCGCGGCACGAACGGCGGAACGACAGGCTGGGGTCTTGCTCCTTGAGCTTGACCAGGGCGTCCAGCAGCATGCGCTCGTGGCCATCGAGCTCGATCTCGATGGTCTGCATGTAGGGCTTGGCGTCCTTGTCCGGGTCGTAGCGGTAGATTTGAAAGGTGCGCTTCATGTTGTTCTTTCGTGAGGCTGCTGCGGAATCAGAACGTACGGACCTTGGGGGGCACGCTGTCCACCGTCAGGGGCTTGAGGTTGACGGGCTTGTAGGTCAGGCTGTTGTCCGCGCTGTGCCACAGCGTGTGCTTCATCCATTCCTTGTCGTTGCGGCCCAGCGGGAACTCGGCGTGGTCGGCAGGGTGCTCGTAGTCGTACACCGTGTGCGCGCCACGGCATTCGCGGCGGGCTGCGGCCGAGGTCATCGTGGCCTGCGCCACTTCGATCAGGTTGTCGACTTCCAGGGCTTCCATGCGGGCCGTGTTCCAGACCTTGGACTTGTCCTTCAGCGTCACATTGCCCACGCGTTCGCGGATGGCGTTGATCTTGACCACGCCTTCGTCCATGCTGGCCTGCGTGCGGAACACGCCGGCGTGCTGCTGCATGCTGGAGCGGATGTCGTTGGCCACGTCCTGGGCGTAGATGCCGGCGTTCGATTCCTGCAGCTGGTTCAGGCGGGTCAGGGTGCGGTCTGCGCCGTCGGCGGGCATGTTCTGGTGCTCGCCGTAGCCCTTGACGAAGCTCACGATGTGCTTGCCGGCCGACTTGCCGAAGACCAGCAGGTCCAGCAGCGAGTTCGTGCCCAGGCGGTTGGCGCCGTGCACCGAGACGCACGAGCATTCGCCCACGGCATAGAGGCCGTTGACGATGTGGTTCTGCTCGCCATCGTGCACCACGACCTGGCCGTTGATGTTGGTGGGGATGCCACCCATCTGGTAGTGGATGGTGGGCACCACGGGGATCGGTTCCTTGGTGATGTCCACGTTGGCGAAGTTGTGGCCGATCTCTTCCACCGAAGGCAGTCGCTTCCTGATGGTGTCCGCGCCCAGGTGGTCGAGCTTCATCAGGATGTAGTCCTTGTTGGGACCGCAGCCACGGCCTTCCTTGATCTCCTGGTCCATCGAGCGGGACACGAAGTCGCGCGGTGCCAGGTCCTTCAGGGTGGGCGCATAGCGCTCCATGAAGCGCTCGCCATTGCTGTTGAGCAGGATGGCGCCTTCACCGCGGCAGCCTTCGGTCAGCAGCACGCCCGCGCCGGCCACGCCGGTGGGGTGGAACTGCCAGAACTCCATGTCCTGCAGCGGAATGCCGGCACGCGCGGCCATGCCCAGGCCGTCGCCGGTGTTGATGAACGCATTCGTGGATGCGGCAAAAATTCGTCCTGCCCCGCCGGTGGCCAGCAGCACGGCCTTGGCCTGCAGCTCGTACAGGTCGCCGGTTTCGAGTTCGAGCGCGGTCACGCCGACCACGTCGCCCTTGTCGTTGCGGATCAGGTCCAGCGCCATCCACTCCACGAAGAAGTTGGTCTTGGATTTCACGTTCTGCTGGTACAGCGTGTGCAGCATGGCGTGGCCGGTGCGGTCGGCCGCGGCGCAGGCGCGCTGCACGGGCTTCTCGCCGTAGTTGGCGGTGTGGCCGCCGAAGGGACGCTGGTAGATGGTGCCGTCGGGGTTGCGGTCGAACGGCATGCCGAAGTGTTCGAGTTCGATCACCACGTTCGGTGCTTCGCGGCACATGAACTCGATGGCGTCCTGGTCGCCCAGCCAGTCAGAGCCCTTGATGGTGTCGTAGAAGTGGTAGTGCCAGTTGTCCTCGCTCATGTTGCCGAGCGACGCGGACACGCCGCCCTGCGCCGCCACGGTGTGCGAGCGGGTGGGGAACACCTTGGACAGGCAGGCCACGTTCAGGCCGGCGCGGGACAGTTCCAGCGAGGCGCGCATGCCGGAGCCGCCGGCGCCGACGATGACGACGTCGAACTTGCGCTTGGTGATGTTAGCTTTGGTGTAGCTCATTGTTGTTTGCCTTCAGTCGCGGGGGGATCAATCAGAGACGCCACAGAACCTGGATGCCCCAGCCGGCGCAGCCGACGAGCCAGACGATGGTGAAAACCTGCAGCGCCAGGCGCAGGCCCACGGGCTTGATGTAGTCCATCAGCACTTCGCGCACACCCACCCAGGCGTGCCATGCCAGCGCGATGATCACGGAGAAGGTCAGCACCTTCATCCACTGGGCCGAGAAGATGCCGGCCCATTTGTCGTAGCCCATGGGGCCGGTGTTGAAGATCACCTGGGCCAGCAGGGCCAGGGTGAACAGCGCCATCAGGATGGCCGTGACACGCTGGCTGAGCCAGTCGCGCAGGCCATAGTGGGCGCCGACGACGACGCGCTTGGAACCGTAATTGACGGACATGGATGTTTTCCTCTTGTCTTGTTCTGCGGGGGAGCACTGCGGGGTGGCAGCGGCCGCTGCCGTTTCCGCGGATCGGGGTGGGGGTCAGTACAGGCCGAACAGCTTGGCGCCCAGCACCAGGGTCAGGGGCAGGCTGATGGCGAGCACGGCCAGGGCCGACGTCTTGCCGAACTGCTTGTTCACGGCGCTGTGGCTCACGTCCATCCACAGGTGGCGCAGGCCGGCGGTGAAGTGGTGCAGATAGGCCCAGATCAGGCCCAGGGCCACCAGCTTGATGAACCAGCCGGGCACGATGCCGATGCCGACGCCGAAGGCTGCCGTGAACTTGGCGAACGAATATTCGGAAGACACCGAGGTGTCGAACATCCAGATGATGAAAGGCAGCAGCAGGAACATGAGGATTCCGCTGGCTCGGTGCAGGATCGAAACCCAGGCCGCAGGCGTCATGCGGTAGGTGGTCAGGTCCTTGAAGGCATTGATGTTGCGGAATTCAGGCCGTTTTTTGGCTAGTTCAGTCATGTCTGGCGCTTTCGTGGATGTAACTGCTTTGTAATTGGGAGATTCAAAGAACGCAAAATTCTATTGCAACGCAACAAGTCGGTCGTCTTCAGTCGCTAAATATCGACAGTTCCGCTCGGGTGCCAGGGTTGTGTCAGCTCAGCTCATTACGGTAGTGGTGCGTGTCGGTGAGATACAGCCCGCGCCGTAACTCCATCGGAACATCGTTGTAGGTATAGGCCACGCGCTCCACGCTCAGCAGCGGCGTCGACGGCGCGATCTTCAGCAGCCGCGCCTGCTCCTCGTCGGGCAGCACCGCGCGGATCTTCTCTTCGGCACGCACCATGCGCACGCCGAAATCGATCTCGAACATGGCGTAGGTGGGGCCCTGGTAATTCGCCAGCTGTTCCGCCGTCAAACCCTTGAAAGCATGGCCCGGCAGCCAGATGTCTTCGAGGATGGTGGGCACGCCGCCGAACGAAAGAATACGCTTGGCCTGCATGACGGCGTCGGCGCTGCGCAGGGCCAGCGCGCGGGCCACGTCGGCGCTGGCGCGCACGCGGCGGCATTCGATCACGTGGCGCTGGGCCGGGCCTTCCACGCGCGCGTCGCCCGTGTCCGGCAGCAGCTTCAAGAAGCGGTACTGCACGTGCTGCTCGGCATGGGTGGCGACAAAGGTGCCCTTGCCCTGGCGCCGCATCACCAGGTTCTCGGCGGCCAGCTCGTCGATGGCCTTGCGCACCGTGCCCTGGCTCACCTTGAAACGGGCGGCCAGCTCCATCTCGCTGGGGATGGCTTCGCCGGGCTTCCATTCGCCCTGCTGCAGGCTTTGCAGGATCAGGCCCTTGATCTGCTGGTACAGCGGGCTGAAGGCCGGCGTGGCAGCGCCCGTGCCACCGCCGGGAGGGGCAGAGGGGTCGGCAGCAAACGGAAGCGAGGACATGGCGAGCGGCGGCGGGGCAAGGCTAAGGGTTGGCAGGCGCGGCGCACGGGTAGGGCGGCGTTGCCAGTGCAGGTGCTGGAGGATGGCAGTGGGATGACAAAACTGACCGCAATCATATCTTATATAAGACATAAGACAAATTGACCGAGTGATCCAATCGGCGGTACACTCCCGGGCTGTTTTGCAGGGCACGGGCTGCTGGTAACAGGCGCTGGTGCTTGCTTTGCATCACCCTCTGTTTTTTCACTTCCCTGGAGTTCTCACCATGAGCAAGAAGCCTGTTCGCGTCGCCGTCACCGGCGCCGCCGGCCAAATCGGTTACGCCCTGCTGTTCCGCATCGCCTCCGGCGAAATGCTGGGCAAGGACCAGCCCGTCATCCTGCAGCTGCTCGAAGTGCCCGTGGAAGGCCCCCAGAAGGCGCTGAAGGGCGTGATGATGGAACTGGACGACTGCGCGTTCCCGCTGCTCGTCGAGATGACCGCCCACAGCGACCCCATGACCGCGTTCAAGGATGCCGACTACGCGCTGCTGGTGGGCTCGCGTCCCCGCGGCCCCGGCATGGAGCGTGCCGAGCTGCTGGCCGTGAACGGCGCCATCTTCACGGCCCAGGGCAAGGCGCTGAACGCCGTGGCCTCGCGCGACGTGAAGGTGCTGGTCGTCGGCAACCCTGCCAACACCAACGCCTACATCGCCATGAAGTCGGCCCCCGACCTGCCGCGCAAGAACTTCACCGCCATGCTGCGCCTGGACCACAACCGCGCTGCCAGCCAGATCGCCGCCAAGACCGGCAAGGCCGTGGCCGACATCGAGAAGCTGACCGTGTGGGGCAACCACTCGCCCACGATGTATGCCGACTACCGCTTCGCCACCATCAACGGCGAAAGCGTCGCCAAGATGATCAACGACCAGGAATGGAACGCCAACACCTTCCTGCCCACCGTGGGCAAGCGCGGCGCCGCCATCATCGAAGCACGCGGCCTGTCTTCGGCGGCCTCGGCTGCCAACGCCGCCATCGACCACATGCGCGACTGGGCCCTGGGCACCAACGGCAAGTGGGTCACCATGGGTGTGCCGTCGGACGGCCAGTACGGCATTCCGAAGGACGTGATGTTCGGCTTCCCCGTGACCTGCGAAAACGGCGAATACAAGATCGTGGAAGGCCTGGAGATCGACGCGTTCTCGCAAGAGCGCATCAACACCACGCTGGCCGAGCTGCAGGGCGAGCAAGAAGGCGTCAAGCACCTGCTGTGATGTGCAGCCCCGGCTGTCCGTTGCTGTTGCCCATGACCGACCGGAACCCCGCGCTCTGCCGCCGTCCTGAGGAAATGGGCACGCACCCAGCCGGTGAACTGCCTGCACGCGCCCCAGGCCGCCGCTTGTCATGACCGCCGCCGCAGCCTTACCCGCACATCCCGCCAGCGTGCTGCTCGGCGCCCAGGCAGCCGCCCGCCGGCTGCCCGTGTGCGACCACTACAGCGGCGTGGACGCCCGCATGCGCAAGAGCCTGGAGCTGCAGGCCCAGATGACGGCCGAGTTCGGCCACTGTGTTTTCGATGTCACGCTGGACTGCGAGGACGGCGCCCCGGTGGGGCAGGAGCGCGAACACGCTGAACTCGTCGCCACCCTTGCGCGCACTGCCCCGCTAGGCGCCCGCGTGGCTGCCCGCGTGCACACGGTGGACCACCCCGCGTTCGCCCATGACATGGCCACCATTGCAGGCGAGGCCGGCCACCGCCTCACGCACATCATGGTCCCCAAGGTCGAGTCGGTGGATGACGTGCTGCAGGCCGAGAAGGCCCTGCTGGCCGCGTCTGCGGGCCATCTGCCGCTGCATGTGCTGATCGAGTCCCCGGCGGCCGTGCAGCGCGCGTTCGAGATCGCCGCCCATCCGCGCGTGCAGAGCCTGAGTTTCGGGCTCATGGATTTCGTGTCGGCCCATGGGGGCGCGATTCCCGCATCGGCCATGGGCTCGCGGGGGCAGTTCGAGCACCCCCTTGTGGTGCGCGCCAAGCTGGAGATCGCGGCCGCCTGCCACGCGCACGGCAAGGTGCCCTCGCATTGCGTGGTCACCGAGTTTGCGGATTCCGACGCCATGCAGTCGGCCGCCACCCGGGCCTCGGAGGACCTGGGTTACACCCGCATGTGGAGCATCCACCCTGCGCAGATCCGTCCCATCCTGCAGGCGTTTTCCCCGCAGCAGGGCGAGATCGATGTGGCTTCAAAAATAGTCGCTGCCGCCGCAGATGCTGATTGGGCTCCGATCAGTTTTGAGGGCAAGCTGCATGACCGCGCCAGCTACCGTTTTTATTGGCAGGTGCTGGAGCGTGCCCACAGCACCGGGCGCGCCTTGCCGCCCACGGTGCGCCATTGGTTTGATGCACCGGCATCCGCTCGCGCCGACTGAATTGAATCCCGTCCCTTTCAACCCGCAGGAACCTTCACGATGAAATCCCTGATCGCCTCTGCCCTGCTGCTGCTGGCCCCGGCCCTCGCCATGGCGCAAACCCCTGCGCAACCTGCGGCCAAGCCGGATGCCAAGGCACCCGCAAAAACTGCGGCAAAGCCGGCCGCCAAGCCCGCAGCCCCATCCGACGCGAAGTCCGGGAAGGCAGCCGCCCAGAAGGCCGATACCGCCAAGGCGGCAGACGCCACCAGCAGCCGTACCCAGCTCAAGAGTGCCGCCAACCAGGTCGCCACCGGCATCATTGCGGCCGAGGCCGCCCTGACGCCCGAAGAGCTGGCGATTGCCGAGCGTGTGCATGTCGGGCGCATGCCCTGCGAGCTCGGCGCTTTCGTCACCGTCACCGCCGACAGCGCCACACCGGGCCGCTTCCACGTGGAAGGCAAGGGCTTCAAGTACCACATGTCGCCGGTCGCCACGTCCACCGGCACGGTGCGGCTGGAGGACCAGAAGGGCGGGGCCGTGTGGCTTCAGATCGCCAACAAGTCGATGCTGATGAACCAGAAGCTGGGCCAGCGCCTGGCCGACGAGTGCATGAGCCCACAACAGGTGGTGGTGGCTGAAGCCATCAAGAAGAACCCACCCGTGAGCGTGCTGGAGCCGCTGAAATAGGCCGCGTCCGGCCGTCCGCTCTGACACCTCGACAAGCAGAAGAAAAAGCTTCCCGCGTGCCGGTTCTGCCGCGCACGCCACCCCACTTTAGAACGCAACCGGAGAAAAATGATGTTGAAAGCCTACCGTGACCATGTGGCCGAGCGCGCCGCGCTGGGCATCCCGCCGCTGCCGCTGGACGCCAAGCAAGTGGCCGAACTGATCGAGCTGATCAAGAACCCGCCCGCCGGCGAAGACGCCTTCCTGCTGGACCTGCTCACGCACCGCGTGCCGCCGGGTGTGGACGACGCTGCCAAGGTCAAGGCCAGCTTCCTAGCGGCCGTGGCGCACGGCGACGTGAAGGTGGGCCTGATCTCCAAGTCCAAGGCCACCGAGCTGCTGGGCACCATGGTGGGCGGCTACAACGTGCACCCCCTGATCGAGCTGCTGGACGACGCCGAGGTGGCCGCCGTGGCTGCCGATGCGCTCAAGAAGACGCTTTTGATGTTCGACTTCTTCAACGATGTCGCCACCAAGGCCAAGGCGGGCAACGCCAAGGCCCAGGAAGTGATGCAGAGCTGGGCCAATGCCGAATGGTTCACCTCGCGCCCTGAAGTGGAGAAGAAGATCACCGTCACCGTGTTCAAGGTGCCCGGTGAAACCAACACCGACGACCTGTCGCCCGCTCCCGATGCCTGGAGCCGCCCCGACATCCCGCTGCACTACCTAGCCATGCTCAAGAACACCCGTCCCGACGCGGCTTTCAAGCCCGAAGAAGACGGCAAGCGCGGCCCCATGCAGTTCATCGATGACCTGAAGAAGAAGGGCCACCTGGTCGCCTACGTGGGCGACGTGGTCGGTACCGGTTCCTCGCGCAAGTCGGCCACCAACTCCATCGTCTGGGCCACGGGCCAGGACATCCCCTTCGTGCCGAACAAGCGCTTTGGCGGCGTCACGCTGGGCGGCAAGATCGCGCCCATCTTCTTCAACACGCAGGAAGACTCGGGCTCGCTGCCGATCGAAGTGGACGTGTCCAAGCTGGAAATGGGCGACGTGATCGACGTGATGCCCTACGACGGCAAGATCGTGAAGAACGGCGCCACCGTGGCGGAGTTCCAGCTCAAGAGCGATGTGCTGTTTGACGAAGTGCGCGCCGGCGGCCGCATCAACCTCATCATCGGCCGTTCGCTGACCGGCAAGGCGCGTGAATTCCTGGGCCTGCCCGCATCCACCGTGTTCCGCCTGCCCACGGCCCCTGCCGAAAGCAAGGCCGGCTTCACGCTGGCGCAGAAGATGGTCGGCCGCGCCGTGGGCCTGCCCGAAGGCCAGGGCGTGCGCCCCGGTACCTACTGCGAACCCAAGATGACCACCGTGGGCAGCCAGGACACCACCGGCCCCATGACCCGCGACGAACTGAAGGACCTGGCCTGCCTGGGCTTCTCGGCCGACCTGGTGATGCAGTCCTTCTGCCACACGGCCGCTTACCCCAAGCCCGTGGACGTGAAGACCCACCGCGAGCTGCCCGCCTTCATCTCCAACCGTGGCGGCGTGGCCCTGCGTCCTGGCGACGGCGTGATCCACAGCTGGCTCAACCGCCTGCTGCTGCCCGACACCGTGGGCACCGGCGGCGATTCGCACACGCGTTTCCCCATCGGCATTTCCTTCCCCGCAGGTTCGGGCCTGGTGGCCTTCGGCGCCGCCACGGGCGTGATGCCTTTGGACATGCCTGAGTCCATCCTGGTGCGCTTCAAGGGCGAGATGCAGCCCGGCGTGACCCTGCGCGATCTGGTGCACGCGATCCCGCTGTACGCCATCAAGCAGGGCCTGCTGACGGTGGCCAAGGCCGGCAAGATCAACGCCTTCTCCGGCCGCATCCTCGAAATCGAAGGCCTGCCAGACCTGAAGGTCGAGCAGGCGTTCGAGCTGTCCGACGCGTCGGCCGAGCGCTCGGCTGCCGGCTGCACGATCAAGCTCAACCCCGAGCCGATCAAGGAATACCTGACCTCGAACATCGTTCTGATGAAGAACATGATCGCCGACGGTTATGCCGACGCCAAGACGCTGCAGCGCCGCATCGAGAAGGTCGAAGCCTGGCTGGCCAAGCCCGACCTGCTCGAAGCCGACAAGGACGCCGAATACGCCGCTGTCATCGAGATCGACCTGGCCGACATCAAGGAACCCATCGTCTGCTGCCCCAACGACCCGGACGACGCCAAGTTCCTGTCCGAAGTGGCCGGCACCAAGATCGATGAAGCCTTCATCGGTTCGTGCATGACCAACATCGGCCACTTCCGCGCAGCCGCCAAGCTGCTGGGCGGCCAGCGCGACATCCCCGTCAAGCTGTGGGTGGCACCGCCCACCAAGATGGACGAGAGCGAGCTGATCAAGGAAGGCCACTACGCGGCATTCGGCACGGCCGGTGCGCGCACCGAAATGCCCGGCTGCTCGCTGTGCATGGGCAACCAGGCCCAGGTGCGCGAAGGCGCGACGGTGATCTCCACCTCCACCCGCAACTTCCCCAACCGCCTGGGCAAGAACACCAACGTGTTCCTGGGCTCGGCCGAACTGGCCGCCATCGCCTCGCGCCTCGGCCATCTGCCCACCAAGGAGGAGTACCTCAAGGAAATGGGCGTGATCGATGCAGACAAGGCCAGTGTGTACCGCTACATGAACTTCGATCAGATCGACGAGTACGCACAAACCGCGAAGGCGGTTGCGGCCTGACCCCCGCCGCGCTGACACAAAACCCGCTTCGGCGGGTTTTGTTTTGTCCAATTGCTATTGAAAACATAGCTACTATCGCTTGATGGTAAAGCGATAGGGATGTCCTGCATAACCCTCGCGAGTGCGTGGTAGTGCTGATCGGGATGGGCCGCAAGGCGTCTTTTTGCAGCCAATAGCGCGGCTATTGGCAA
>NZ_JBMIRS010000162.1:0-4671 GCF_049198005.1 Paracidovorax sp. MALMAid1276
TGCGTTGCAGCCGATGCTCCTTCTGCCGCGCAGACTCCTAGGCTACACTGCACGCCTTCATGTCGCACCTCGCCGCCCCTTCCTCCATCGCTCGCGCCACTGCCCCCCAGGGCATGGGCATGATGCCGCCCGCATTTGCGCGGGCCGATGGTGTGACGCGGGCACAGGGTGCACGAATGATTACCACCATTACCACCGCGGCCACCTGAGCACGCGCAGGTGGCCGTTCCGGCAGCCACCTGGTGATCGCTCTCTTCTCCCCCAAGACGAATGCACGAAACCCAGCTCTGGCAGCTGGGTTTTTTTGTTTGTTCGTTCGTTTGTTCGTCAGTCGGAGAAGTCCATGTACCGCGATCCCGTCCCGTCCCTCGAAGCCCCGTTGTTGCCGTCGTCCGATGCGGCCATGCGCCCCCTGCGCGTGGGCATGATCGGCATTGGTACCGTGGGCGCCGGCACCTTCCGCGTGCTGGCGCGCAACCAGGCGTTGATTGCGGGCCGTGCGGGCCGGGGCATCAAGCTGGTGGTGGTCTGCGCCCGCAGCCTGGCCCGCGCGATGCGCGTGGTGGGCAAAGACGTGGCGCTGACCAACGACCCCATGCAGGTGGCCACGCACCCCGATGTGGACGTGCTGGTGGAGGTGGCTGGCGGCACCGGCCCCGCACGCGACTGGGTGCTGGCCGCCATCCGCGCGGGCAAGCACGTGGTCACGGCCAACAAGGCGCTGCTGGCGGTGCATGGCAACGAGATTTTTGCCGCCGCGCGCCAGCACGGCGTGGCCGTGGCCTACGAGGGCGCGGTGGCCGTCAGCATCCCCATCGTGAAGGCGCTGCGCGAGGGCCTCACGGCCAACCGCATCGACTGGGTGGCCGGGATCATCAACGGCACCACCAATTTCATCCTGAGCCAGATGCGCGACCAGGGCATGGGCTTTGCCGAGGCGCTGGCCCAGGCGCAGGCGCTGGGCTACGCTGAGGCCGACCCGACCTTCGACATCGAAGGCATCGACGCCGCGCACAAGATCTCGCTGCTGGCGGCCAACGCGTTTGGCATGCCGGTGCGTTTTGCCGATGCGCAGGTGGAGGGCATCACCGCGCTGCAGGGCCTGGACGTGGCCTGCGCCGAGCAGTTGGGCTTTCGCATCAAGCTGCTGGGCATGGCCCGCCGCCGCGACGATGCCGGTGCGAACGGCGTGGAGCTGCGCGTGCAGCCCGCGCTGCTGCCCGCCACGCACCTGCTGGCGCAGGTGAACGGCTCGATGAACGCGGTGGTGGTGAAGGGCGATGCGGCGGGCGAGACCTTGTTCTACGGCGCCGGCGCGGGCTCGGAGCAGACCGCATCGGCCGTGATTGCCGACCTGGTGGACGTGGCGCGGCTCGACGGCACGCACGCCGCGCAGCGGGTTCCGCACCTGGGCTTTCACGCCCACGCAGTCAACGAAGACCTGGCCGTGCTGCCGCGTGCCGCCGTGCACACGCGCCACTATCTGCGCGTGCCCGTGCACAGTGCGGCGCAGATCGAGGCCGTGGGCGCCTGGCTGGCCGCGCAGCAGGTGCCGGTGGCGCGCGTGGCGCTGGCGTGCGAGTCGTCTCTGCCGGCCGGTGCGGGGCCCCAGGTGCTGGTGCTGACCGATGCGGTGGGCCAGGCGACGGTGGACCTGGCGGTGCACGCGCTGGCCGCTCACCCTGCGGTGGCCGGGGCGGTGGTGGCGCTGCGGGTGGAGATGCTGGAGGGGTGAGGTGGCGGGGTGGGGCAGTGGGGTTGCTGCGGGCAGGGTCTGGCACCGGACACGCCCTGCCATCACCCTCCCGCAACCCCCACGGCCGTTCACGCTGAGCCTGTCGAAGCGCCGCGCAAGGCTTCGACAAGCTCAGCCCGAACGGATGGGGTGGATGGGCGGTGCTTGAGCACCAAAACATGCCCAACCGCTTTACAGTCAAGCGATGATAGCTATGAATGTCGTAGCAATCAGCGGCTGGATGCTGGCCCACGCTCCACCAGCGCGGCCATGTCTGCGGCCGCCGGGGTGCCTTCGGCCAGCAAGCCCCGCACCACGCCCGCGCGGTCCGTGTCGGTGCGGTTCTGGCTCAGCTTCCAGATGCCCTCCCAGCGCTCCACGGCCAGTTCGATGCCCACGATGGCGCGCAGCATCTTGTCGATGTAGTCGGGCGGGGCGTCGTCGATGCGCCAGGGCTCTGGCCGGTGGGCCTCGTGCTGCTCGCTGAGCGTGTGCAGCATCGCGCGCAGGCGCACCGGGTCGTCCACCGCGCTCAGCGTGCCATGGGCGTGCACAGCAGCGTAGTTCCAGGTGGGCACCTGTTTGCCGTCCAGCGCCTTGGACGGGTACCACGTGGGCGACACGTACGCCTGCGGCCCGTGGAACACCGCCACCCCGGTCTGCGGCAGCAGCGGCCACAGGCCGTTGGCGCGCGCCACATGGCCCACCAGCGTGCCGTGCGGGCCGCGTGTGGGGTCGAGAAACAGCGGAATGTGGTTGGCGTGCAGCGCACCGCCCTGCGCCACCACCAGCGTCGCCAGGGGCTGGGCGCGCACCAGGGCGTGCAGGGTGGCTGCGTCGCTCACATGGAACTGCCGGTTCGCGTTGGCCATGGTCAGTCTCCTTCCACTTCGAGCACGGGCGCGCAGGCGATCTGCGTCTTCACCGAGTTGGCGAGAAAACACGCGGCATGCGCCCGGTGGTGCAGGTCGTCCAGCTGCGCAGCGCTGGGCGCGTGGGCCCCCTCAAAGCATGTCACGGGGCGCAGCTGCACGTGGGTGACAACGAGCTGGCCCTCAGCGTTCTTGGCCATGGTGCCCACGGCGGCGTCGGTGTAGCGGTTGAGCCGATAACCCGCGCGGCTGGCGAGGTCCAGAAACCACAGCATGTGGCAGCTCGACAGGGCGGCCACATAGGCCTCCTCCGGGTCCACGGCGGCGGCGTCGGAATAAGGCAGCGGCACCACATGGGGCGACGACGACGCGGCCACCACCGCGCCGCCATCGAACTGCCAGGTGTGGGCGCGGCGGTAGCGCTTGTCCAGAAAATCGTCGTTGCCACGGGTCCAGGTGATGGTGGCGAGGTGCTCGGCCATGGGTGGGGTCTTTCTACAATGGTTCTTCAGTTTATGACTGCGTAGCCACAGCGAAGGAACCAATTCATGCCCGGTGCCAGAGCCAATGCGGCCGTCGGCCCACCCCGCCTGCTGCGCCAGCAGGTGTACGAGCAGCTGCGCAGCGCCATCGAACAAGGCCGCCTGCCCGCAGGCACGCGCCTGCCGCCCTCGCGCGAGCACGCCGCCAGCCTGGGCGTGGCGCGCAACACCGTGCTGTGGGCCGTGCAGCGGCTGCAGGCCGAGGGCTATGTGCAGGCGCGCGTGGGCGACGGCACCTTTGTGGCGCAGGCCGTGGCGGCGGCGCCCGCCCTGGGCCTGGTGGCGCCGCCGCGCGGGCTGTCGCGGCGCGGGCAGCTGATTGCCGAGACGGCGGCGCGCTGGCGGCCACCGCATGTGGCGGCGCGGGCGTTCCGCATCGGCGCGCCCGAGGTGGACAGCTTTCCGTTTGCGCTGTGGGACCGGCTGGCGCGCCAGGCCAGCGCCGCGCAGCGCCGCGCCCGCGCGCAATACCTGGACCCGGCCGGCGACGCAGACCTGCGGCGGGCGATTGCAATGTGGCTGTGGGCCTCGCGCGGCATCCGCTGCGATGCGGCGCAGGTGGTGGTGTGCTCGGGCTCGCAGCAGGGCATCGATCTGATTGCGCGGCTGCTGCTGGACGCCGGTGACGATGTGCTTGTGGAAGACCCGGGCTACCCGGGCATTCGCGCCAGCCTGCTGGGCCACGGCGTGCTGGCGCGGCCCGTGGCGCTGGACGCGCAGGGCCTGCAGATCGACGAAGGCGCCGCGCAGTGGCCCGCAGCGCGCATGGCCGTGGTCACGCCCACGCACCAGTTCCCCACGGGCGTGGGCATGGGGCTGGCGCGGCGCCAGGCGCTGCTGCAGTGGGCGCGCACGCACGATGCCTGGGTGGTGGAGGACGACTACGACGGCGAATTCCAATATGGCGGCGCTGCACAGCGCGTGCCTGCGCTGTGCAGCCTGCCAGGCTCGGAGCGCGTGCTGTATGTGGGCACCTTCAGCAAGACTTTGCACCCCGGCCTGCGCCTGGGCTTTGTGGTGGTGCCACCCGCATTGGTCGATGCCTTTGCGATGGCCCGCGCCATCACCGACCGGCACGCTCCCGGCGATGCGCAGGCGGTGCTGGCGCGCTTCATTGCCGAAGGCCACCTGCTGCGCCATTTGCGGCAGATGCGCGAGCTGTACCAGCAGCGCCAGCGCGTGCTGATCGACGCCCTGGCCGACGCCAGCGACGGCGCGCTGCCGCTGGTGCCCAGCGACCGGGGCATGCATTTGCTGCACGAAGCCGCGCAGGGCAGCGATGACGAGACGCTGAGCCGCCGGGCGCTCACGGCCGGGGTCATGCTGGCGCCGCTGTCGCGCTTTGCCATGCAATCGCCGCGCCGGGGCTGGCTGTTTGGCTACGCCGGATACACCGAGGCCGAGGTGCGCGCTGCGGCGCGGGTGGTGGGCGGTCTGGCGCGCACGTTGCGATGAATGACTGAAGCCGGATGCATCCCCTCGAACCGTTCACGCTGAGCCTGTCGAAGCGCCGCGCAGGGCT
>NZ_JBMIRS010000165.1:0-4705 GCF_049198005.1 Paracidovorax sp. MALMAid1276
GGCAGCGCGGGCGCGCGGGGCCTCCGGCGAGGGCGCGCGGGCCGCAGGGACGGGGGGCTTTTCACGCACTGCAGCGGGCGCGGGGCGCGGCTCGGTGGCGCGCGGTGGGGGCGCCGGGGCAGGCGCTGGCGCTGGCGCAGCGGACACGGCAGGCGCAGTAGGCGCAGCGGGAGCAAGGGGCGCAAGGGCGGCGGAGGCAGACGCCGGTGGCACTGCAGGCGCAGCGGCGGGCGCTGCAGCCGGTGTGGGGGCGGGTGACGCGCCGGCCAGCACCACGCCGCCGGCGGGCGCGCTGCGCTGCAGGGCCCACCAGGTGCCGACGGCGGCGAGCGCGGCCACGCCCAGCACCGCCGCCGCCACGGCGATCAGTCGCGAAGGTGCAGCGCGTGCGTCGGCCGGCAAGGCCCCTGGCAGCGGCGTGGCCTGGGTGTGCAGGCCGGGCACACCGCCACGGCCTCGCTCGGCTTCAGCGCGCCGCAGCGCATCAAGGATGTAGGACATGGTGGCAGCGGGGGGTGCGCGGCGCAGCGCAAGGCGCGGTCGCAGAAACAGGGGTGGAAACAGAGGCCCGGAGGCGGCGGTACATGGGGCGCGGAGGCATGGCGGACAGGGGCGTTGAACGGCGGGGCCGGCAGCCGGCCTATTGCAGCCGGGGCTCGCTCACGCCGGTGGCGCGGTTGAGCAGCATCAGCGTGAGGGGGCCAGCGCGGCCGTCGGGCGTGACGCCCTGGGCCAGCTGGAAGCGGTGGATGCGCGACTGGCGCAGCGCCGGGGTCATGGGGCGGGCCGTGGGGCCATTGCCGCCCGCCGCCTTGGTGGCCAGTTGCTTGTCCAGCCACGCCGCGCCCGCGGGGCTGTCGGCCAGCTCGCCGCGGTCTGGCATGCCGGGCGGGGTGCGCCACAGGGTGGCCATGTCGCCGCGCCAGACCAGCGCCAGCTCCTGCAGCGGCACCTGCAGCGTGCGGCCGCTGCCCTCCAGCGTGGCGGTGTCGGCACCCAGCCCGCGCAGCACGGCCGGGACGGGCTCCTCAGCATCTTCGGACGGGTACAGGCTCAGCAGCACGGGCCGGTCGATCTGTCGCACCAGGTTGAGCCCCGCTCGCCGGTTGCGGTAGCAGCGCAAGCCCTCGCGCGGCAGGGTGGCACAGGCGTCGGCGCCGTCGGCCAGCGGCGCGCCCCAGGCGGTGGCCAGGGCCTTCCACGCCAGCGCGTCGCCCGCCGCCTGCGCGGCCAGGAACTGCTGGAAGGCCGGGCTGAGCGCTGGCGCGGCGGCGGCCTCGCCCGCCGAGGCCACAGCGGTGGCGCCTGCCGCCGATGCGGCAGATGCCGCCGCCAGCGCGGCGCTCGCCGTGCCGCTAGCTGCCGTGGCGCGGGCCGCAGCGGGCGCAGAGACGGACGTGGGTGCCAGGGCAGACCAGGGCGCCGGGGCCCACCCGCCCATGGCCCAGCCCGCCGCCGCAACCAGGGTGGCGCCCGCCACCCCGCCCAGGCCCGCCAGCGCCCAGCCGGGCAGCGCGCGCCGCCCGGCGCTGCGGGCGGCGGCTGCGGCAGCGGGGGCGTCGAACACCTCGCGCGCGGCGTGGTTGACCATGGCCACGCTCACCTCACGCGCGCCAGCGGCATAGGCACCCAGCAGCGCGCGGTCGCACAGCAGGTTGATGCGCCGGGGCACGCCGTGCGACAGCGCATGCACGCGGCGGATGGCGCGCGCGCCGAACGGCAGCGGCCCCTGCAGCCCGGCCACGGCCAGGCGGTGGCTGATGTACTGCTGCGTCTCCTGCAGCGACAGCGCATCGAGGTGAAAGCGCGCGATCACGCGCTGCGCGAGCTGCTCCATGGAGGGCCGGGCCACCAACGTGCGCAGTTCGGGCTGGCCGATGAGGATGATCTGCAGCAGCTTGCGCTCGCTGGTCTCCAGGTTGGTCAGCAGGCGCAGCTGCTCCAGCACGTCGGCCGAAAGGTTCTGCGCCTCGTCGATGATGAGCACGTTGTTGCGGCCGCTCGCGTGCGCCGCCAGCAGCGAGGCGTTGAGCGGGTCGATGCAGTCCTTCACCGTCTCCACGCCCGGCACGGCCGGCTGGTGCGGCACCCCGAACTCGTCGCAGATGGAGCGCAGCAGTTCGCCCACCGTGAGCTTGGGGTTGAAGATGTAGGCCACGTTGCAGTGCGACGGGATCTGCTCCAGAAAGCAGCGGCACACCGTGGTCTTGCCCGTGCCCACCTCGCCCGTCAGCAGCACGAAGCCGCCGCCCGCATCCAGCCCGTAGAGCAGGTGGGCCAGCGCCTCGCGGTGGCGCTCGCTCATGAAGAGGTAGCGCGGGTCGGGGGCGATGGAGAACGGCGGGTGCTGGAGGCCGAAAAACGCGGCGTACATGGAGAGCGTGTTCACGATCCCAAGGATACCGCCCGCCCATGGGCAGGGTTTCACCCGACAAGTAGTTTCCCGTAAATTGTCGTCGGAAAGACAAGGCGACGTCAAAGTCAGTCCTAGCATCCCTCCCATGCGCTGCCAGAAAGCGGCGCCATCGGCCATCACCGGGGCGACACCCGCCCTTTCGTCTCTCTTTAGGAACCTGCCATGCTGACCACGTTCCCGCAACTGCTGCTCAAGCACGCCGCCGAGCGCCCCACGGCCGCGGCGCTGCGCGAAAAAGAATATGGAATCTGGCAGACGCACACCTGGGCCGACCTGGCCCGCCTGGTGGAGCAGATCGCCGCCGGCCTGCACGGCGCCGGGCTTGAGCGCGGCGAGCACATGGTGGTGATCGGCGCCAACCGCCCTCGCCTGTACGCCACCATGCTGGCGGCCCAGTCGCTGGGCGCCATTCCCGTGCCGCTGTACCAGGACGCCGTGGGCGCCGAATGCATCTTCCCGCTGAACAACGCCGAGGTGCGCTTTTGCTTGGTCGAAGACCAGGAGCAGGTCGACAAGCTGCTCGAAATCCGCGAGCAGTGCCCGCAGATTTCCAACATCTACTATGACGACCCGCGCGGCCTGCGCAACTATTCCGAGCAGGGCCTGGCATCGCTGGACGCACTGATCGAGGCCGGTGCCGCCCACGTGGCCCGGCAGCCGGAGTGGTTCAAGGGCGAGGTGGCCAAGGCCCGCCCCACCGACGTGGCCGCGATGTTCTTCACCTCGGGCACCACGGGCAACCCCAAGGGTGTGGTGCACACGCACAGCACGCTGCTCGACCGCGCCGCCGCAGGCGCCGAGTTCGACAAGCTCACCGGCAGCGAAGAGGTGCTGGCCTACCTGCCCCCGGCCTGGATCGGCCAGAACATCTTCAGCTATGCGCAGTGGCTGGCCTGCGGCTATGTGGTGAACTGCCCCGAATCGGCCAGCACCGTCACCATCGACCTGAAGGAAGTCGGCCCCACCTACTATTTCGCGCCGCCGCGCATCTTTGAAGGCCTGCTCACCAGCGTGATGATCCGCATGGAAGACGCGGGCACCCTCAAGCGCAAGATGTTCCACGCCTGCATGGCCGTGGCCCAGCGTGTGGGCCCGGCACTGATGGACGGGCAGCCCGTGGGCCTGCTCGACCGCATCAAGTACGCCCTGGGCAACCTGCTGGTGTATGGGCCGCTGCGCAACAACCTGGGCTTCAGCCGCGTGCGGGTGGCCTACACGGCGGGCGAGGCCATCGGGCCCGACCTGTTCACCTTCTACCGCTCCATCGGCGTCAACCTCAAGCAGCTGTACGGCTCCACCGAAACCGCCGTGTTCGTGTGCCTGCAGCCCGACAACCAGGCCCGCGCCGACACCGTGGGCGTGCCGATCCGGGGCGTGGAGATCAAGGTGGCCGACAACGGCGAGATCCTGGTCAAGTCGGCCGGGCTGCTCAAGGAGTACTACAAGAACCCCACGGCCACGGCCGAGGTGCTCACGGCCGACGGCTGGTACCACACCAGCGACGCGGGCTTCATCGACAACCAGGGGCACCTCAAGATCATCGACCGCGTGAAGGACGTGGGCCGCATCAAGGGCGGCGCCAACGACGGCGCCATGTTCGCGCCCAAGTACGTGGAGAACAAGCTCAAGTTCTTCCCGCACATCAAGGAAGTCGTCGCCCTGGGCGACGGCCGCGAAAAGGTGTGCGTGATGGTCAACATCGACTTCGACGCCGTGGGCAACTGGGCCGAGCGCCGCAACCTGCCCTACGCCGGCTACACCGACCTGGCGCAAAAGCCCGAGGTGTACGAGCTGGTGCGCGAGTGCATCGAGAAGGTGAACGCCGACCTGGCCACTGACAGCATGCTGGCCGGCAGCCAGGTGAGCCGCTTCCTGGTGCTGCACAAGGAGCTGGACGCCGACGACGGCGAACTCACCCGCACCAACAAGGTCCGCCGCGGCTTCATTGCCGAAAAGTACGCGGTGCTGGTGGAAGCCCTGTACGCAGGCCGCACCGAACAGTACATTGAAACCCAGGTCAAGTTCGAGGACGGCCGCACGGGCAGCGTCAGCGCAACGCTGCGCCTGGTGGACACCCAGACCTTCACCCCCGTGAAGGCGGCCGCATGAAGCCCGCGCTGTACCCGCCGGAGAGGCAACTACCCATGACCCAAAAGAAGATCGGCGACGTCATCCTGGACGTGCAGAACATCAGCCTGCGCTTTGGCGGTGTGAAGGCGCTCACGGACATCTCGTTTAACGTGAAGGAGCACGAGATCCGCGCCATCATCGGCCCCAACGGCGCGGGCA
>NZ_JBMIRS010000169.1:0-7268 GCF_049198005.1 Paracidovorax sp. MALMAid1276
TCTGGCACCGGACACGCCCTGCCATCACCCTCCCGCAACCCCCACGGCCGTTCACGCTGAGCCTGTCGAAGCGCCGCGCCGTGCGTCGACCAGCTCAGCCCGAACGGTGGTGAGGTGACAACAGACAAGACCCAACAACAACACATTCCCGAAAGACCACCGCCATGACCGCCACCAGCGAACCCCTCACCGCCACCGAAGCCAACACTGCCCGCCGCCGGGGCCTCACCGCCATCGCCATCGCCGTGGCCATTGCCGCCATCGGCTGGGGCGGCTGGCACTGGGCCAATGGCCGCCATGTGGAGACCACCGACAACGCCTATGTGGCAGGCAATGTGGTGCAGATCACGCCGCAGGTTGGCGGCACCGTGGTGTCCATCGGCGCGGACGACACCGACTATGTGAAGGCCGGCCAGGTGCTGGTCAAGCTCGACCCGGCCGACGCCCGCGTGGCGCTGGAGCAGGCCGAGGCCCAGCTGGCCCAGGCCGTGCGCGAGGTGCGCACGCTGTACGCCAACAACGCCACGCTCAAGGCCCAGGTCAGCCTGCGCAGCGCCGACCTGGCCCGCGCCCAGGCCGACGCCGCACGCCTGCAGGACGACGTGAACCGCCGCGCCCCGCTGATGGCCAGCGGCGCCGTGGGCCAGGAAGAGTTCCAGCACGCCAGCGCCCAGCTGGCCGCTGCGCGCAGCACCGTGGCCGCCGCCCAGTCGGCCGTGGTTGCGGCGCAGGAACAACTGGCCGCCAGCCAGACGCAGACCGACGGCACGACGGTGGAGCAGCACCCCAGCGTGCAGCGCGCCGCCGCCCGCGTGCGCGAAACCTACCTGGCCGTGCAGCGCGCGCAGCTGGTGGCCCCGCTCGACGGCCATGTGGCCAAGCGCGGCGTGCAGGTGGGCCAGCGTGTGCAGGCGGGCGCCCCGCTGATGACGCTGGTGCCGCTGAACGACCTGTGGGTGGATGCGAACTTCAAGGAAAGCCAACTGCAAAGCCTGCGCATCGGCCAGCGTGCCGAGCTGGAGGCCGACGTGTATGGCACCAAGGTGGTCTACCACGGCACCGTGACCGGCCTGGGCGCCGGCACGGGCGCGGCCTTTGCGCTGCTGCCCGCACAGAACGCCACCGGCAACTGGATCAAGGTGGTGCAGCGCGTGCCGGTGCGCATAGCACTGGACCCGAAAGAGGTGGCCGAGCACCCGCTGCGGGTGGGCCTGTCGATGGAGGTCAAGGTGGACACGGCCGACCAGAGCGGCAAAACCCTGGCCGACACGCAACGCACCATGCCCGTGGCCGCCACCACCGTGTTCGATGCGCAGTTCAAGGCCGCGGACGAAGAAGTCGCGCACATCATTGCGGCCAACCTGGGCCGCAGCGGCAAGACGGCGTTGGCCGTGGCGTCTCCCAAGGTGGGCAAAGCGCCTGCGCACAGCCAGCAGCACGCCTCGGCGCCCACCCCCTCCGCAGTGCAGTCGCCCGTGGTGCAGTGAACGGGGTGGATAGCGCATGACTGCCGCCAACCCCACTGCCGACGCAGCCGACCAGACGCCCGCCCCGGCGGCGCCCCCCGCTGCGCAACCACCGGCCCCTGCCGCCTACCCGCCGCTGCAGGGTACCGCCCTGCTCCTGGGCACACTGTCCCTGTCGCTGGCCACGTTCATGAACGTGCTGGATTCGTCCATCGCCAACGTGTCCATTCCCGCCATCGCCGGTGACCTGGGCGTGAGCCCGGGCCAGGGCACCTGGGTCATCACCAGCTTTGGCGTGGCCAATGCGATTTCGGTGCCGCTCACCGGCTGGCTCACGCAGCGCTTTGGCGCGGTGCGGCTGTTCACCATGAGCGTGCTGCTGTTCGTGCTCACGTCATGGCTGTGCGGCTTTGCCGGGTCGCTGGAGGCGCTGGTGTTCTTCCGCGTGCTGCAAGGGCTGGTGGCCGGGCCGATGATTCCGCTGAGCCAAACCCTGCTGCTGGCCAGCTACCCCAAGGCGCTGGCGGGCACGGCACTGGCGCTGTGGGGCGTGACCACGCTGGTCGCGCCCGTGGTGGGGCCGCTCTTGGGCGGCTGGATCACCGACAACATTGCCTGGCCGTGGATCTTCTACATCAACGTGCCCGTGGGCCTGCTGGCCGGGCTGCTCACCTGGGGCATCTACCGCCAGCGCGAAACGCCCATCCGCAAGCTGCCCATCGACACCGTGGGCCTGAGCCTGCTGGTGCTGTGGGTGGGTGCGCTGCAGCTGATGCTCGACAAGGGCAAGGAGCTCGATTGGTTTGCCTCGGGCGAGATCATCACCATGGCCGTGATTGCGGTGATTGCCTTCGCCGTCTTTCTGGTGTGGGAGCTGACCGAGAAGCACCCCGTGGTCGATTTGAAACTCTTCAAGGGCCGCAACTTCACCTTTGGCGCGCTGGCGCTGTCGGTGGCCTACGCCCTCTTCTTTGGCAACGTCGTGCTGCTGCCGCTGTGGCTGCAGCAGTGGATGGGCTACACCGCCACATCGGCCGGCATGGCGCTGGCGCCGGTGGGTGTATTCGCCATTCTGCTCACCCCGCTGGTGGGCAAGAAGGTGGGCCAGTGGGACCCGCGCCGCATGGCCACCGGCGCGTTCATCGTGTTCAGCACGGTGCTGTGGATGCGCTCGCAGTTCACGGTGCAGACGGATTTCATCCACATCCTGATCCCCACGCTGCTGCAGGGCGCGGCCATGGCGTTCTTCTTCATCCCGCTGACCACGCTGACGCTGGCGGGGGTGTCGCCCGAGCGCATACCGGCAGCTGCGGGCCTGTCGAACTTCGTGCGCATCACCGCCGGGGCCATGGGCACGTCGATTGCCACCACGCTGTGGGAAAGCCGCGCCGCCATGCACCACGCGCATCTGACCGAAGCGCTGGTGCAGGGCCAGGGGGTGTTTGCACAAACGCTGGACAGCCTCACGGCGGCGGGACTCTCGCAGGCCCAGGCGCTGGCGCAGATCAACCGGCTCATCGACCAGCAGGCGTTCACCCGCGCGGCCGACGACATTTTCCTGGGCTCAGCGGGCCTGTTCCTGCTGCTGATCGGGCTGATCTGGCTGACCAAGCGCCCCGCGCGCACCGGCGGCGCAGGTGCGGCCGACGCGGCGGGCGCGCACTGAGTGCGCTCTGAATGGGGGCGCCCCAGCGCATGAACGGTGCACCGGGCCACTGCGCGGGGAACATTGTGCCCAAATACCCCTTCAGCGCTTATCTGCTAATGAATTGCAGCTATCAATAGAGAAGCAAACCAGAGGAGGAGCGGGTCCCACAGCCGGTGTCGGATTTGCCTGACCCGGCGGCGGGCACGGCACCTGCTGGGGCGAGGTGCCGGCGTGCCAAGAATGCAGGCATCACAACTCCAACCAAGGAACTGCCATGTCGCTCTCCCTGATTCTGCTGATCATCCTGATCCTGATCCTCATCGGCGCACTGCCCACCTGGGGCCACAGCCGGTCATGGGGCTATGGGCCCAGCGGTGGCATCGGGCTGGTGGTGCTGATCCTGGTCATCCTGCTGCTCATGGGACGGATATGACGGGCGCGTGAGGCGCCGGGCGGTATCGCCCACATCCGGCAGTGCAAAGGTCACCAGCCAAACAACAAACGGCCCATCGTGGGCCGTTTGCCATTTCGCCATCACTGCGCAACGTGCTGGCGACATCAGGTGGCCTCTGGTGATTTGGGGCGATCTCAGGCTGTCCGCGCTCCCGCCGGCCGTTGGATGGATGCGTCGGCAAATGCGGCGGCCAGGGCCGCGAATTCCTGCTTCGACACTTTTCCATCCGTGTCGCCCGCCTTGTCCATCAGCCCCATCAAGGCCTGCGCGAAATCCGTGGTCGACTGGGCGCCCCGGGTCTGCCCAAGCCCCTTCGCAAATTCGTCGCGAGAGATGCGACCGTCGTTGTTCACGTCAAACCGCGCCGCCAGGGCCTCGCTCTGCACGTCGGTCGCACCAAATTGCGACAGCAGTTCCTGAAAATCCTTCTTCGTCAGCGCTGCGCCCTGGGCCGTGCGGCCGACGGCGTCGGTGATGGTGCCGAGCGCCTGACTGCCCTTGCCCTGGGTCGCCACCAGGCCCTTGTCGGCCAGCCCCGCCAGCGAGGCGGCCTCCGGACTCAGGCTGAGCACTGCGGCAGGCCCACCGGCATCGCCCGCCCCCGCACTGCGTGACGACGACGCAGACGCCGATGACTTGTTCGAACCGCTGGAGACGGCATTGAAAACCAGCGAGGCCACAGAGGCGAGACCGGAGATGAGGGGTGACATGGTGGCGACTCCTGAACTGTGCATGCATGCGCAGGGACACGCGGTGCAAGGCCCGGCATGGCGGGCGCGAGCACGCTGTCCCGCATCTCAAGGTTAGCAAGCCACACGCCGCGCGATGCGGCGAACAGCGGTGCAGACCGAGGCCAATTGGCGGGTTTGAAGTCGTCGTTGCGGCAGCCCTTTGACACCGCGCAACAGCCAAGAGGAATCACGGGGCAACTTGCCCACCCGACACGGGCAGCGGCGGCAACAACAGCGCCTGCTGCGCCGCCACGGCCTCGCGCAGAAAGGTCCAGGTGGCCTGCATGCGCGCCACGTGCTTGTTCTCGGCCGGCATCGACATCCAGAACGTGCGCTGGAAGCGCGCCACACCGGGCAGCACCGGCACCAGCGACGGGTCTTGCGCGGCCACAAACGCGGGCAGCACGGCCAGCCCCGCGCCCACGCGCGCGGCCTCGTATTGCGCCAGCACGCTGGTGCTGCGCAGCGCAAAGCGCGCAGGGCGGTGCAGTTCGTCCAATATCTGCAGCTCCTTGCTGAACAGCAGGTCGTCCACATAGCTGACGAAGGTGTGGCCGCGCAGGTCTTCGGCCGTGTGGATGGGCGGGTGCTGCGCCAGATAGCTGCGCGCGCCCACCAGCTGCAGCACATAGTCCGTCAGCTTGACCACCACCACCGCGCCGCGCCCGGGGCGCTCCAGCGATATGACGATGTCGGCCTCTCGCCGCGACAGGTGCACCAGGCGCGGCAGGGCCAGCAGGTCCACCACCAAGCCGGGGTGGCCCTGCGCAAAGCGTGCCAGCTGCGGCGCCAGGATGAGGTTGCCAAAACCCTCGGTGCTGCCGATGCGCACCAGTCCGTGCAGCCCCTGGCGCACGCCGGGGGCCGCGTTTTCCACGGCCAGAAAGGCGGCCTCCATCGCTTCGACCTGGGGCAGCAGCGCCCTGCCCGCCTCCGTCAGCCGGTGGCCGCCGGCCTCGCGCGCAAACAGGGCCGAGCCCACCTGCTTTTCCAGCGCCTGGATGCGACGGGCCACCGTGGTGTGGTCCACCGCCAGGCGGCGCGCGGCACCCACCAGGGTGCCCGCACGGGCCAGCTCCAGAAAGTAGCGCAGGTTGTCCCAGTCCATGGGGCTCCTTCAAAGAACGAATGTGGGCGGGCAAAGCCGACGGCGGGGTGTGCATTTTTGCAAATCCGCTGCGCGCCGTTGTCTATTGTGCAGACAATTCTGCACAGCTAGGATGGCGAGGTTCTGGGCAGCCTCGCCCGCACCCCGGCCCGATCCATTTTCAGGAGACACATCCCTATGAACGCACCCACCTCCCAGGCCGTGCTGGCCCCCACCGTCAAGCTGCTCATTGGCGGCCAATTCGTCGAATCCAAGACCACCGAGTGGCGCGACGTGGTGAACCCCGCCACGCAACAGGTGCTGGCCCGCGTGCCGTTTGCCACGGCTGAAGAAATCGACGCCGCTGTGGCCTCGGCCAAGGAAGCGTTCAAGACCTGGAAGAAGACACCCATCGGCACGCGCGCCCGCATCTTCCTCAAGTACCAGCAACTCATCCGCGAAAACATGGCCGAGCTGGCCGCCATCCTCACGGCAGAGCAAGGCAAGACCCTGCCGGATGCCGAAGGCGACGTGTTCCGCGGCCTCGAAGTGGTGGAGCACGCCGCCAGCATCGGCAACCTGCAACTGGGCGAGCTGGCCAACAACGTGGCCGGTGGCGTGGACACCTACACGCTGATGCAGCCGCTGGGCGTGTGCGCGGGCATCACGCCCTTCAACTTCCCCGCGATGATCCCGCTGTGGATGTTCCCCATGGCCATTGCCACCGGCAACACCTTCGTGCTCAAGCCCAGCGAGCAAGACCCTATGGTGACCATGCGCCTGTGCGAACTGGCGCTTGAGGCTGGCATCCCCCCCGGCGTGCTGAACGTGGTGCACGGCGGCGAAATGGCCGTGAACGCCATTTGCGACCACCAGGACATCAAGGCGATCAGCTTTGTGGGCTCCACCAAGGTCGGCACGCACGTGTACAACCGCGCCAGCCTGGCGGGCAAGCGCGTGCAGTGCATGATGGGCGCCAAGAACCACGCCATCGTGATGCCCGACGCGAACAAGGAACAAACCCTGAACGCCCTGGCCGGTGCCGCGTTTGGCGCCGCAGGCCAGCGCTGCATGGCCCTGTCGGTGGTGGTGTTGGTGGGCGAGGCGCAAAAGTGGATTCCCGAGCTGGTCGAAAAGGCCAAGACCCTGAAGGTGAGCGCGGGTACCGAAAAGGGTACGGACGTGGGCCCGGTCGTGTCGTGCGCTGCACTGTCGCGCGTCGAGGGCCTGATCGAGCGCGGCATTGCCGACGGCGCCACGTTGGAGCTGGACGGCCGCAAGCCCCAGGTGGCCGGCTACGAAAAGGGCAACTTCGTGGGCCCGACGATCTTCAGCGGCGTGGTGCCCGGCATGAGCATCTACGACCAGGAAATCTTTGGCCCCGTGCTGTGCCTGTCGGCCGCAGCCGACATTGACGAAGCCATCGAGTTCATCAACGACAACCCCAACGGCAACGGCACCGCCATCTTCACCCAGTCGGGTGCGGCCGCCCGCAAGTTCCAGGAAGAGATCGACGTGGGCCAGGTCGGCATCAACGTGCCGATCCCCGTGCCCGTGCCGCTGTTCTCGTTCTCGGGCTCGCGTGCCTCCAAGCTGGGCGACCTGGGGCCTTACGGCAAGCAGGTCGTGCTGTTCTATACACAGACCAAGACGGTGACGGCACGCTGGTTTGATGACAGCACCATTGCGCATGGTGTGAACACCACGATCAGTTTGAAGTAGGTGCTGCCGGGGCCCGGCGCATGCCGCGCGGTCGGTGGCCCAAACACCCGTTCACGCAGGGCTTCGACAAGCTCAGCCTGAACGGATGGGGGAACCCGCCGCGGCTCCGACAGGCTCAGCCCGAACGGGTGTGTGGCCGCGACCCGCGCAACCACACGCC
>NZ_JBMIRS010000190.1:0-68976 GCF_049198005.1 Paracidovorax sp. MALMAid1276
TCCACCAGCGAATCCCATCAGGGACCGTGGCCCCGGCCACAGTAAGTCCGAATATACGGGTGCAATCTTTACCTTCTTGGCAGCAGTGAGTGAGGGCTTGGCTTATTCGGGGCGTCCATATACGTTCTTAGGCGGGGGCGCTGCCGAACCCCGTGTGCTGGCGACTGACCGGGTTCACAGGGGCAAGATGGCAGAGATGCCTCACGGTTTGCGCAGCGGCAGCCACAGCGTGAAGCGCGAACCGCAGTCCTCCCCCGTCGCCCCCTCGGTGTCCCACGAACACTGCGCGCCCAGCGCCAGTGCGCGGCTGCGCACATTGGCCAGGCCCCTGCGCGCGGGCGGCAGCGCACCGGGTGGGGGCGCGGCGAAAGGGGTGCCGTTGTCCTGCACGCACACCTGCACGCCGGCCACGCTGCCGCGCACCGATTCCGCAGTGCCGAGCGTGATCTCCGTCGCGCCGCTGTGCTTGAGGATGTTCGTCAGCACCTCCTGCAGGATGCGCAGCACATGCAGCGCGCTCTGCGCATCGAGCCAGGGCAGGGGCGGCATGTCGTCCACTTGCCAGCGCAGCGCCAGGCCCGCGCCTTCCAGGCGGGGGGCCAGCCGGTAGCGCAGGCGCGCCAGCAAGGCCAGCAGGTCGGCGTCCACGGGCTCCAGCGAGTCGATGGACAGCTTCAGGTCGTCGATGCACTCGCGCAGCACCGGCGCCACGTCCAGGCGTGCGGCGGGCTCGTTCTCCACCAGCCGCAGTGCGCTCATCAGTGACGACCCCACGCCGTCATGCATTTCGCGCATCAGGCGCTGGCGCTCTTGCAGCAGCGTCTGCTCGCGCTCGGCGGCGCGCAGCCGCTCGTGGGTTTCGCGCAGTTGCTGTTCTTGCGCGGCCAGGCGTTCGGCCTGCACGGCGTTGGCCCGCTCGGCTGCGCCCAGCGCCCGCTGGTAGCGCGTGAAGGCCACCCACAGGAACATCGTGAGCACGCCCATGTAGGCATAGGGGGTGAGGTAGATGTGCTCGATGCTGATGAGATACCGCTGCATCGCCAGGTCATGGAACGCCATCGGAAACGACAGCGCCACGGCGCCGCACAGCAGCACGTTGGCCCCGGTGCGGTGCGTCCACGCGCCGCGCGCCGCCACATACAGCACCACCACCCCCGGCGGGAACAGCGCCAGGCGCAGCAGCGGCAGCATCGTCTCGTGCCTGAGCCCCCACAACGGCAGCGCGGCCACCGCCACCAGCCCGCAGTAGGCCATCAGCGCCCGCGCCAGCCGGGGCCTGTGCCAGCCCTGCATCTGCCGCAGCAACAAGAAGGAACACGCCGAAGAACCCAGCGACCCCACCAGCGTGAGCCAGGAGAACCAGGCGTCGGGCACGGCCAGGCCTTCCTCGTCCACCAGATAGAACAGCGTTGCCAGCAGGTGCGCTACCGACAAAAGGAAGAACAGCAGGTAGCCCGCGTCCTCGCGCCCCTCGCCGTGGCCCCGCGCGCGCCGCATCAGCCACACCATCAGCGCCAGCACGCCCAGCACCAGGTAGGCGCCCCGCAGGTAGGTCACCAGGCCGGTCTGCAACAGCTCGCGCAGCCTCCAGGCGGGCCGCAGCGCCTCGGCGGGCCCGGCCCACACCGTGGACAGCGCCCCGCCCACGCCGGGCAGGCTGGCCATGCGCACGTGCACCTGCGGCGCGGCGCCTGTTTCGTCCAGGCCCGCCAGATCCAGCCATACCGGGCGGTTGAAGCCGTTCCACACGCGGCTGCCGCGCGTCTGCCACACCAGGCGCCCGTTGGCGTACACAGCCACCGTGCCCACCGTCTGCCAGCGCGGGATGTACAGGCGCACACCCTGCGGCGTGCCGTGCGGCAGCGCATGGGCGGGCACGCGCAGGCGGTACCACTGCACTTCGGGCGGCGCGCTGGCCTGCTCGGCGCTGGCCGCGGTGCTGCGCGGGCGCGCATGGGGCAGGGCCACGGCGGCCCAGGGCGTCGCGGCGTCCAGCACCGCATCCCCCGATGCGTGCAGCGACGGCGGCGGCGCCCAGTCGCCGCTGGGCGAAGACCAGGTCTCGGCCTGCACCAGGTGCACGGCCTCTGCGGCCTGCGCGGCCTGCGCGGCCGGCGCCAGCGTCACCCCCTCTATCAGCACCAACACCATCGGCAGCGACATCGCCCGCACCCGCGGCATGACCAGCAGCCGCCGCCATCGCAGCGCCCGGCGCGCCGCCTCAGTCGGCCACATGGATCCAGCCCTGGCGTGCAGCGGCGCTCACGGCCTCGGCCTGCGTGGTGACCTGCAGCTTGGCATAGACGCGCCGCACAAAGGTGCGCACGGTGTGGCGCGACACGCCCATGGTGCGGGCCACCTCGTCCAGCGTGTGGCCGCGCGCCACCAGGCGCAGCAGTTCGGCCTCGCGCGCCGACGGGGGTGCGCTGGCAACGAGGCCTGAACCCGCCGCCGGGGGCGGGGCTGCCGCCAGCGCGGGCTGCGTCTGGCGCAGCAGCAACAGCTTGCGCGCCACCATGGGGTTGATGGGGCTGCCACCGGCGTGCAGGCTGCGCACTTCGTCCACCACGGCGGTGGCGGGCAAGTCCTTGAGCAGATAGCCCATGGCGCCGGCGGCGATGGCACCCAGCACGTGCACCTCGTCGCCGAAGATGGTGCTGACCATGGCCGCCGCCTGCGGCCAGCGTTCGCGCAACGCGGCCAGCACATCCAGCCCGCTGCCGTCGGGCAGGCCCAGGTCGAGCAGCAGCACATCCAGCGGCGCGGCGTCGTCCTGTGCCAGCGCGGCCAGGGCCTCGGATCGGCTGGCGGCCGTCCATGCCAGACGCATGTCGCTGGCGCCTTGCAGCGCGTGGGCCAGGGCGGTGCGGCAGGCGGCGTCGTCCTCCACCACGGCGACGCGAACCGGGGTGGGGGCGATGGAAGAAGGCGGTGGCATGTACCGATGCTGCCACAGCGGCGGGGCCCGGGCATGTCGCCCAAAAGGGGGACATACGAAACCGCCCCCGGTCCCTAGCATCCGGGCCACGCGCGGGCGCCGCTGACTTTGTTGCTATTTAAGTTATAGCTGTCAGCGCTTGCACAACAAGCGCTAGAGGCTAAAAACATGCTTGAAAATCTCTTTCAAACCCCGTTCATGCACCGGGCCCGGTGGTGCGCGCGCAGCGCGGCGGCGCTCCTCGCGCTGGCCATGGTGGCGCTGCTGCAGGCCTGCAGCGTGGCCCAGCCATCGTGGATCGAGGCCCCACTCGTGGCCGACGGAAGCTCCACCGGCGCGGGCTATGCGCCCCACGGCACCCGCCTGCCCGTGGGCGAGGGGGCCAGCGCGCAGCTGAAGTTCTCCTATGCCACCCTGCCCAACGGTGTGCTGACCAAGCTGAACGTGGACACCGACAACACCGTGGCCACCGTCGGCCAGGACAGCTATGCGCTGGACGCCGGCAAGGTGGTGCGCGCGCGGCTGGTGCTGTATGTCGACAAGGTGACGGCCCCGGGCTACATCGCCATCTTCGGTGCCTACCAGGCCGGCGGCGCAGACTGCTTCGCGCACGAGGGCACGGCGCCCGCCTGCCCCCAGCAAGTGGCCAGCGCCGCCGGTGGGCGCGCCACCGACGCGGACCGGCCGGCGCAGCCCTTGCGCATCACCGAGCGCGGCTTCTACAGCTTCGACGTGACCGAGCTCGTCAAGCACCGGCTCGCGCAAGGTGTGGAGTCGATGCTGCGCGTGGAAGCCGCGCAGGACACCGATGGTTCCTACGGCAGCTTCGAGTTCGCCAGCCGCGAGCAGCCGGTGGGCCAGGCGCGCGTGCTGCACCAGGCGCAGTTGCTGATCACGCTGGAGGGGCTGGCGGGCATCAGCGGCAGCCCTTATGCCTCCAACAGCGTGCGCCAGTCGTCCACCGACCCGGCCGTCGCCGACCAGGACTTCCGGCTGGACGAAAACCTGTGGCTGGGCGGCGCGGCGGGGGACCGCGCCTATGCCCTGTTGCAACCGCAGCCGCTTGAAATCGGCTTTCCGCTGCGCCAGGTGCTGTTCAGCACGGGCTCGATGGCCGGCAAGCAGTCGCTGGTCATGCATGTGAACGGGCCGCTGCTGGACCAGACCACGCCGCAGCCGCAGGTGCAGGTCTACGGGCGACACAGGTTCAACGTCAGCGGCCAGGTGGTGCGCTCGTGGAACGACGGCTGGGCGGAGCCGCCGGGCGCAGACCTCATCGCCACGGCGGCACTGGACCGCAGCGCGCCTCGCCAGACCGTGATCGCCGACACCACCGACCGCTATATCGACACGCTGGCCAGCGCCTACAACGGAAACCGCAACCAGGACTTTGCGGTGGCCGTCACCACCAACCTGCAGTCGCCGGTAACGCTGGACAGCACCCGCAACACCGGCACCGGGCATGCGCCGCGGTTCGTCACCGTCATCAAGCCGGAGAAGGACGTGTGGCGGTCGCCCTTCGACTTCGACAAGGACGACAGCACGCAGACGCTGAGCCTGTGCCTGCAGTTCACGGGCAGCGCGGGCACGTGCCACAGCACGCTGTCGCTGCGCGCCCGCCTCGGGCAGCTGTTCACCCGCCAGGGCCACGCCATCGTCATCGGGCCGTGGGCCGACACCGTCGGCGGCGGTCATGTGCCCTATGTGGCGGACATCGACCTCGCGCTGCCCCAGAGCGGCGCCAGCGCCGACGTGCCCGCCGACCTGGGCGCCCAGAGCCTGTCGGGCGACATGGGCAGCTACATCGGCTATGGCATTCGCCAGGCACGGGCCAACCGCGTGGTGGGCACCTACCGGGGCATCGTCAGCATGGCGGGGCACAACCTGCGCACGGCCATCGACTTCGAGAACCTGCCGCTGCCCGTGCCGGCGCTCAGCGGTCCGGCCAGTGTGGAGACGGCGCCCGGCACCAGCGTGGCGGCGGTGGCTGCTGGCGCGCCCCAGCCCTTTGTGCTGGCCGTGGCCGACCCGGTGGGCCAGAACATCGACGACACCACGCGCTGGGTCATCACCAGCAGCAACCCCGCAGACACGCTGCCGGGCGACATCCAGCAAAGCGATGGCAGCGTGCCGTTCGCCGTCACGTTCTCGGGCGTGGGCGCGCGCACGCTCACCGCCACGAGCCGGGGCGACGCCGGCATCACCGCAACGCTCGCCGTCAACGTGCTGCAGGGCGCGCAGCTGGGCCAGTCCATCAGCTTCACGTCAGCGCCTGCAGCCTTCGCCAAGGTGGGCGGCGCATATCTGGCGGCGGCCACGGGCGGCGGGTCGGGCCTGCCGGTCATCTTCAGCCTCGACGCGGCCGGGTCCACCCCGGGCGCCTGCACGGTGGCGGCCAACGGCGCGGTGGCCTTCACCGGCGCCGGCACGTGTGCCATCCGTGCCGACCAGGCCGGCAATGCTGCCTACACCGCCGCCGCCCCGGTGCGGCAGAGCTTCACGATCGGCGCTGAGAGCTTTGCGGGCACCACCGTGCCCACCAGCGGTGGGGGCAGCGCGGGGGCGGCCAGCGCCAGCCTGTCGGGCGGCGGCCCCACCTGCCAGTTCGACGCGGCCGCCACCCGCTTCACCGCCGCCAGCGCCGCGCCGCCGGGGCAAGGCGCACCGCAAGGCATGTTCGACTTCCGGCTTGTGGGCTGCACGCCCGGTGCCACCGTCACCATCACCACCCACTGGCCCCAGCCCGTCACCGGGTTTGCCAAATACGGCAAGGCCACCCGCCATGCTGCCAGTGCCAGCTTCTTTGCGCCTACCCAACTGGTCATCAGCGGCAGCACCGTGCGCTTTGACGTGACCGACGGCCAGCTGGGCGACGACGACTGGACGGCGGACGGCGTGATCCTGGACCCGGTCATGCCGCTGGCGGCCGCCCTGGGCGCCGCGCACGCCATCCCCACGCTGGACGAATGGGCGCTGCTGCTGCTGTCGCTGCTGGTGGGCGCCCTGGCGTGGCGCCAGGCCAGGGTCTAAGCCAAATTGCACTTCAACGCCTATCCAGCATCATTAGTTAGCTATCAAATAATGAGCAGAAGTGCGTGTGTTTGTTTCTGTCCCTGCGAATGGTCATGGCGTGCGCGTGACCATCACCTGGCCGCAGCCGGTGGCCGACTTCATCAGGCGCACCCACAGCGGCCAGTTCATCGTGCCCGCGAGCGTGGACCTGGGCGGCACCACCGTGGGCTTTGACGTGACCGACAACCAGCCCGGCGACGACGACGCCACGCCCGGCGTGATCGCCGACCCGGTGATGCCGCTGGCCGCCGCCACCCCGCATGCGATTCCCGCGCTGTCCCCCTGGGTCCTGCTGCTGCTGGGACTGATGGCCGGTGCGCTGGGCATGGCGGCGCAGCGGCGCAGGGCTTGATTGCTCCTCGATTAATAGCTATCAGCGCTTATGGATAAAGCGCTGAAGCCTGTTTTGGTTCAATTTTTTGCGCCGAGGCAAGCCAGCCCTGAAAGGCGTGCATGGCCGCCGTCACCGGGCGGGATTGCAGCCGTGTGAGCCAGTAGGCGCCCCGGTGCAGCTCCACCGCGAACGGGCGCACCAGGCGGCCCTGGCGCAGTTCGCGTTCGAACATGCACACCGGCAGCAGCGCGGCGCCCGCGCCCTGGGCGGCCGCTTCGGCCAGGGTGAGCGACGAGTCGAACACCGCACCGCGCACCACGGGGCAGGGCACGCCGGCCGCCTCGAACCAGGCGGTCCATTCGTCGGCGCGGTAGCTTCGCAAGAGAGGCTGGCACGCCAGGTCTGACGGCACCCGCAGGCCCTGGGCCAGCGCGGGCGCGCACATGGGGGACAAGGGCGCATCCATGATGTGCTGCGCGTGCGTGCCGTGCCAGGCGCCGTCGCCAAACCGGATCGCGCAGTCGAGCCCTTCGCCCGCCATGTCGACCCGGTTGTTGTGGGTGAGCAGGCGCAGGTCCACAAAGGGGCAGGCCTCCTGAAAGTCCCGCAGGCGGGGCAGCAGCCAGCCCACGGCAAAGGTGCCCACGGCGCCCACCGTCAGCACTTCGCGCGGGCGCGCGTGTGCCAGGTTCTCCAGCGCGCGTTCGAGCTTGCCGAACGACTCCATCACCACCGGCAGCAGCGCCTGCGCTTCATCCGTCAAGGCCAGGCCGCGAGGCAGGCGGCGAAACAGCGGCTTGCCCAGCCGGTCTTCGAGCTTGCGGATGTGCTGGCTCACGGCGGTCTGGGTCACGTGCAGCTCTTCAGCCGCGCGGGTGAGATTGAGGTGGCGCGCGGACGCCTCGAAGGCGCGCAAGGCATTGAGGGGTAGATGCATAAGTTTTTCTATGGGCTCGCGGCATTTATTGTCGATGGTGCTGGCGGTTGATTGTTCTTATCGTTCGGGCCTTGTTGATTTTCAAGACTCTTTTCTATGCACAGACGACAGTTTTCCTTGGGCCTTGTGGCCGCCCTTGCCATGCCTCTGGGGGGCTGCGCCGCCAGCGGCCATGCCACCGGCGGCGGTGCCACCGCCCGCAGCCAGGCCTCCCGCCAGTGGGCAGACACCCTGGCGGGCATCGAATGCACCGCCCAGGGCCGCCTCGGCGTCGCCATGCTGGACACCGGCTCGGGCCTGGCGCTGGGCTGGCGCCAGGACGAGCGCTTCGCCATGGCCAGCACCTTCAAGGCCTTTCTTGCGGGCTGGATGCTGGCCTTGGTGGACCAGGGGCGGGAGCGGCTGGACGCGCGCGTGCACTACGCGGCCGCCGACGTGGTGGCGTATTCGCCCGTGAGCGGCCCCCGCGCGGGCGATGGCGGCGGACTGACCGTGGGCGAGCTGTGTGCTGCCACCGTGAGCCTGAGCGACAACACCGCCGCCAACGTGCTGCTGGCGCGCCATGGCGGCCCGGCGGGCTTCACGGCCTTTGTGAGGTCACTGGGTGACAGCACCACGCGGCTGGACCGCACCGAGCCCGCGCTGAACGAGGCGGCTGTCGGCGACCCGCGCGACACCACCACGCCGCTGGCCATGCTGCAGACCTTGCACAAGCTGGTGCTGGGCGATGCGCTCACACCCGCCTCGCGCGCCTGGCTGCAGCGCTGGCTGGTGGAGACGAGCACGGGCGACAAGCGCCTGCGCGCGGGTGTGCCGGGCTGGAAGGTGGGCGACAAGACGGGGACCGCCGGCGACAGCGGCACGGCGAACGACATCGGCGTGCTGTGGCCCCCGGGCGGTGGCGCGCCCGTGGTGGTGACGTGTTACCTCACACGGTCCACGGCGCCCGCCGGGCAGCGGGACGCGGTGATTGCGCAGGTGGCGCGCGCCGTGGCGGCGGCGCGGCAGGGGTAGGGGTTGGGGCCTGTCGAAGCCGTGCGCCGCGCTTCGACAGGCTCAGCGTGAACGGACTTTGGAGCGGTCGCGTCGGGCTCGTCAGAGCTTCTTGACCAGCACCTGGCTCTTGCGGTCCCAGTTGTACTTGCGTTTGCGCGCGTCGGGCAGCCAGTCCGGGTCCACGGGCGAGAAGCCGCGCTTGATGAACCAGTGCATGGTGCGCGTGGTCAGCACAAAAATGCTGTCCAGCCCCAGCAGACGCGCGCGCTGCTCGATGCGCTTGAGCAGCTTTTCGCCGTCGCCCGTGCCCTGGCTTTGCGGTGACACGGTCACGGCGGCCATCTCGGCCGTGCGGGCCTCGGGGTAGGGGTAGAGCGCCGCGCAGCCAAAGATCACGCCGTCGTGTTCGATGATGGTGTAGCTGGCAATGTCGCGTTCGATCTCCGTGCGGTCGCGCTTGACCAGCGTGCCGTCCTTCTCGAACGGCTCGATCAGCTGCAGGATGCCACCCACATCGTCAATCGTGGCCTCGCGCAGTTCTTCGAGCTTTTCATCGATCACCATGGTGCCGATGCCGTCGTGCACATACACCTCCAGCAGCAGCGATCCATCCACCGCAAACGGCAGGATGTGGCTGCGCTCCACGCCCGCCTTGCAGGCCTTCACGCAGTGCTGCAGATAAAAGCCCGTGTCGGTAGGCTGCTGGGCGGGCGGCAGCTGCGCCAGCAGCGCCTGGGCGGCGGCCAGGGGCAGCTCGGTGTCGATGGGGTTGTCGTCGCTCTCGGGTTCGGTGGGCGACATGCGGATGCCCTGCACCTCGGTCAAGAAGATCAGCTTGTCGGCGCGCAGCGCGATGGCCACGCTGGTGGCCACTTCTTCCATGCTCAGGTTGAAGGCCTCGCCCGTGGGCGAGAAGCCGAACGGCGACAGCATGACCAGCGCGCCCATGTCCAGCGTCTGGCGGATGCCCGCCACGTCCACCTTGCGCACCAGGCCCGAGTGCTGGAAGTCGACACCATCCACGATGCCCACAGGCCGCGCCGTGAGGAAGTTGCCCGAGATCACGCGCACCGTGGCGCCTGCCATGGGCGTGTTGGGCAGGCCCTGGCTGAAGGCGGCCTCGATCTCGTAGCGCAACTGGCCCGCGGCCTCCTGCGCGCAGTCCAGCGCCACCGAGTCGGTGATGCGGATGCCGTGCGAATACTTCGCCGCATGCCCTTTGGCCGCCAACTGCTCGTTCACCTGCGGCCGAAAGCCGTGCACCAGCACGATCTTCACGCCCATGGCCTGAATCAGCGCCAGGTCCTGCGCGATGTTGTGCAGCTTGCCCGCTGCAATCGCCTCGCCCGTGAGCCCGATCACGAAGGTCTGGTTGCGGAACTTGTGGATGTAAGGCGCGACCGAGCGGAACCAGGGCACGAAGGTGAAATTGAAGACGGCGGACATGGCGCTCAGGTCGGTAGGGGGAGGGTGGGCAAAAACGGGTTGACGATGGTCAGCGGACCAAAGCGCTGGCCGTGGCCAAGGTCCTCGGTGAACAGGGTCTGGGCGCCGGACAGGAGGGCGGCCTCGACCACCATCGCGTCCCACACCGACAACTGGCTTTCGGCGGCGCGGGCCAGGGCCTTGAGCACCAGTTGTGCATCGGCCGGCACCACCCGCCATTGGGCGTAGGCGGCAGTCATGAGGGCTGCCGTGGTTTTGCTGACCTGGAATTTTCGCGCCAGATTGTGGGCCAGCTCCAGCATCACCTGGGTGCTGACCACGCCGCGCTGCTCGCGCTGGAGCTGGGCCACCAGGCGCTCGGCTGCGTCGCGCTTGGGGGGGGCGCGGTCGTCCACCGCGTACAGCAGCACGTTGGTGTCCACAAAACACAGGCCCGGGGGCAGGGCGGCAGTCGCCACGGGCAGGTTCACGAAAGCTGCTGCCTGAAGCCGTCGGCGTAGGTCTGTTCACGCAGCGTCTGGGGGGTGGTGGGCTGGGCGGAAGCCTCGGGCTGCGCTTCAGCGCGCACACGGGCCATCAGCGCCAACAGCTCACCGGCGGGGTCGGTGGTTTGAGCGGGCCCGGATGCAAGGGGGCTTTGCGAATAGGCTGCCAAAAACTCGCGCACCTTGGCGCTCAGCGAGGTGCCTTCCTGAATGGCGCGCACGCGCGCTTTCTTGACGATGGCGTCGTCGAGGGAGATGGTGAGGTTGGTCATTTCTGGACTCGTGCAAAGGTACACGAGAACTAGTGTAGCACGTGGTTTCGTGAAAGGAGCATCAAATCGAAACACCGCCGCGCCGTATGGGAGCGTGAGCGGATGACGTTTTGCCAGCACAGCGGGCGCAGGTGCTGGAATGGGTGAGGGCGTTGGCGGGCGGGGCGAATTCTGGGCTGGGGGACGCGGGCGCGGCGGGATAATCCGCAGCCTGATGAGTGACACCCGCCAACCTTCCGCGCCAGCCCCTGCGCCGCTGCGCATTACCTTCCCCGAATCCCTCCCCGTATCCGCCCGGCGCGACGAGATCATGGCCGCCATCGAGAAGCACCAGGTCGTCATCGTGTGCGGGGAGACCGGTTCGGGCAAGACCACGCAGCTGCCCAAGATTGCGCTGGCGCTGGGCCGCGGCAAATGCCACGCGAAGCCGGGCCAGAAAGGCCAGCTGATCGGCCACACCCAGCCACGCCGCATTGCGGCCAGCAGCGTGGCCAAGCGCATTGCCGAAGAGCTGAACACGCCGCTGGGCGAGGTGGTGGGCTTCAAGGTGCGGTTCCAGGACCGCCTCTCGCGTGATGCCTCCGTCAAGCTCATGACCGACGGCATCTTGCTGGCCGAGACGCAGACCGACCCGCTGCTCAAGGCCTATGACACGATCATCATCGACGAGGCGCACGAGCGCAGCCTGAACATCGACTTCCTGCTGGGCTACATCCGGCAGATCCTGCCGCGCCGGCCGGACCTCAAGGTCATCGTGACCTCGGCCACCATCGATGCCGACCGGTTTGCCAAACACTTTGAAAGCGCCAAGGGCCCGGCGCCCATCATCTATGTGTCCGGCCGTACCTTTCCGGTCGAACAGCGCTACCGCCCGTTCGAAGAATCGCGCGACTATGGCCTGAACGAAGCCATTGCCGATGGCGTGGACGAACTCTGGCAGGGCCGTCCGGCGCCGGGCCGCCCCAAGCCGGACGCGGCCCCCTTGGGGGGCAGCGACGACGCGCAGCGCGGAGCGTGGGGGCCTGGTGGTGCGGGTGACATCCTGGTCTTCTTGCCCGGCGAGCGCGAGATCCGCGAGGCGGCTGACCACCTGCGCAAGCACCTGTCGCACCAGCCGGTGATGCGCAATGCCGAGGTGCTGCCGCTGTTTGCGCGCCTGTCTCAGGCCGAGCAGGACCGCATCTTTGACGGCCACACCGGCCGCCGCATCGTGCTGGCCACCAACGTGGCCGAGACCTCGCTCACCGTGCCGGGCATTCGCTATGTGATTGACGCCGGCACGGCGCGCGTCAAGCGCTATTCATTTCGTAGCAAGGTGGAGCAGCTGCTGGTCGAGCCCATCAGCCAGGCGGCAGCCAACCAGCGTGCGGGCCGCTGCGGCCGGGTGGCCAACGGCATCTGCATCCGCCTGTATGACGAGCCGGGCTTCAACAGCCGCCCCCGATTTACCGACCCCGAAATTTTGCGCAGCTCCCTCGCCGGCGTCATCCTGCGCATGAAGTCGCTGCACCTGGGCGATGTGGCGCAGTTCCCGTTCATCGAAGCGCCCAGTGGCCGCGCCATTGCCGACGGCTACCAGCTGCTGGCCGAGCTGGGTGCGGTGGACGATGCCAACGAGCTGACGCCCATGGGCGTGGAGCTGTCGCGCCTGCCGCTGGACCCCCGCGTGGGCCGCATGATCATCGAGGCGCGGGACCGCAAGGCGCTGGACGAGGTGCTCATCATCGCCAGCGCGCTCAGCGTGCAGGACGTGCGCGACCGGCCGCTGGAAGCGCAGCAGCAGGCCGACCAGGCGCACGCCAAATTCGACGACGACAAGAGTGAGTTCAGCGGGTATCTGAAGCTGTGGAAGTGGATCAACGAGGCCCGGGGCGGGGCGCCCAGCCTGCCGTCGGCCCGCGCGCAAAAGGCCATGGCGGCGCAGAAGGCGCCTTCGCAGGCGTACCTGCCGGTGGCGCAGCGCAGCGGCGGCGGTGCCCCTGCGGCAATGCCCGCGGCGCCCGCGTCGGCCACGCCCGCCGCCACCCACAAGCTCAGCAACCGCCAATATGAGCAGCTGCTGCGCCAGAACTTCATCAGCATCCGCCGCCTGCGCGAGTGGCGCGACATCCACACCCAGCTGCTCACCGTGGTGACCGAGCACAAGTGGCAGATCAACACCCAGCCCGCCAGCTACGAGCAACTGCACCTGTCCATGCTGGCCGGGCTGCTGGGCAACGTGGGCTGCAAGAGCGACGAGGAAGACTGGTACCTGGGCGCGCGCGGCATCAAGTTCTACAAGCACCCGGGTGCGCACCTGAACAAGAAGCCCGGCCGATGGATCATCGCGTCCGAGCTGGTGGAAACCACGCGCCTGTTCGGCCGGGGCATCGCCGCCATCGAGCCGCAGTGGCTGGAGCAGATCGGCGGCCATTTGCTGAAGAAGCAGCTGCTGGACCCGCACTGGGAGAAGAAGTCTGCCGAGGTGGTGGCGCTGGAGCGTGCCACGCTGTACGGCATCGTGGTCTACAACAACCGCCGCGTGAACTTTGGCAAGGTCGACCCGCACGCTGCGCGCGAGGTGTTCATCCGCGAGGCCCTGGTGGCCGGTCACTGGGAGACGCGCCTGCCGTTTTTGGCCGCCAACCAGAAGATGATCGCCAAGGTGGAAGAGCTGGAGCACAAGTCGCGCCGCCAAGACGTGCTGGTGGACGACGAGCTGATCTACGCCTTCTACGACCAGCAGCTGCCGGCCGACGTGTGCAGCGGCCACAGCTTTGAGGCTTGGTATCGCGAGGAGAGCAAAAAGCAGCCCGACCTGCTCAAGCTCACGCGCGAAGAGCTGATGCGGCACGAGGCCGCAGGCATCACCGGCAGCGCATTCCCGAAGACCGTGCGCCTGGGCGGCGTGGACTGCGCCGCCACCTATCTGCACGAGCCCGGCGATGCGCGTGACGGCATCACCGTGACGATTCCGCTGTTCGTGCTGAACCAGGTCAGCGAAGAGCGCTGCGAATGGCTGGTGCCGGGCATGCTGCAGGCCAAGATCCAGGCGCTGCTCAAGAGCCTGCCCCAGCGCCCGCGCAGCCGCTTCGTGCCGCTGCCCGACAACGCCGCCCGGCTGGCCGAGCTGTTCAACACGCCCGAGCGCTTTGGCACCGGCAGCCTGACGGATGCGCTGCTCAAGCAGGTGCGCGACGAGACCTCGCTGGACGTGAAGCGTGCCGACTTCAAGCTCGACATGCTCAGCCCGCACCTGTTCATGAACTTCCGCGTGGTGGACGAACACGGCCGCCAGTTGGGGCATGGCCGTAATCTGGGTGCACTGAAGGCCGAGTGGGGCGCCAAGGCGCGCGGCGCCTTCCAGGCGCTGGCGGGGCTCAAGCTGGGCGGCGCTGCCGCATTGGCTGAAAAATCTGAGTCAAAAGTGCCTTCAGCGCTTATTGGTAAAGCGCATTCAGCTATCCATTCAGGAGTGAAAACGCCTGCGACCCCGGCCGCAACAAAAGCCGCCAGCGCCACGCCAGCGGCCCCCGCAGGCCAGCGCTACACGGCCTGGACGTTTGGCGAACTGCCCGAGCTGATGGAGATCAGAAAGGGCGGGCAGACGCTGATCGGCTTTCCGGCCCTCATCGACGGAGGCGATGCGGTGACCATCGAGGTCTTCGACGAGCCCGAGGTGGCCGCTGCCAAACACCGCGCGGGCCTGCGCCGCCTGTTTGCGCTGCAGATCAAGGACGCGCTCAAGTACCTCGAAAAAAACATCCCGGACCTGCAGAAGATGGCCGTGGCCTACATGCCGCTCGGCACGCAAGAGGAGCTGCGCACCCAGATCATCGACGTGGCGCTGGACCGCGCCTTCTTGCTCGACCCGCTGCCCACCGACGAGTCCGCCTTCAAGCGCCGGGTGGAAGAGGGCCGAGGCCGCCTCACGCTCATCGCCAACGAGGTCGCGCGTCTGGCCGCCACCATCCTGACCGAATACGCCGCCGCCGCCCGCAAGATCAAGGACACCAAGAACGCGCCCGACGCCACGGCCGACGCGCAGCAGCAACTGCAGCGCCTGGTGCCCAAGAACTTCATCGCCGTCGCGCCCTGGGCGCAGCTGGCGCACTACGCCCGCTACCTCAAGGCCATCACACTGCGGCTGGACAAGGTCCGTGCCGACCCCGCCCGTGACGCCGCCAGGCTGGCCGAGCTGCGCCCGCAGGAGCAGCGCTACTGGCGCCTGGTGGCCGAGCGCAAGGGCGCGGTCGATGCGCGCATGCAGGAGCTGCGCTGGCTGCTGGAAGAGCTGCGCGTAAGCTTCTTCGCGCAGGAGCTGCGCACGCCCCAGCCGGTCAGCGTGAAGCGGCTGGACAAGCTGTGGGCGCAGATACAGAGTTGAGTGGAGGAGCGTGGGCACCCGCCCACCCAGCCCTTACTCTTCCACCAGTTCCCCCAGGTCCCCCGCAATCAGCCTGAACTGCGCCAGCGCCGTCTCCAGGTCTTCCACAATCTCGCGCGCAATCACGCCCGGTGCAGGCAAGTTGTCGCTGTCGGCCAGTGATTCGTCCTTAAGCCAGAAGATGTCCAGGCTTGTCTGGTCCCGCGCCACCAGCTCGTCGTAACTTTAGGTGCGCCAGAGCTGCTCCACATGGGCGCCATACTCATGCCGTCGTCGCGCAGCACCTTGCAGTAGTTCCAGAGCTTCTGGACGAGGGAGTGGGTGGTGGTGTTCATGGTTTCAGGTTCGCAAGTGCACGCAGCGCATTGCGCAGTTTGGGCAGTCGGCCTTGGCTGGATGCGTCGCCGGGCAAATGGCCTGCCAGTGTGGTGTTGAAGTCAGCATCGGCCAGCAGGCGCCCGAAAGCCTGCGCCAAATATTCACGCAGCTCTGGCGGGGTCGCGGCACACTCCGCCAACAGCTGTGGTCGGCGGTCCACCACCGTGATGATGTCTTCCAGATCATGGCTTCCGAGATAGTCCGGAAGCCCGTCCGCACTGTGGCCACGGTCGTTAAATGCTTCGAGCTTGGTGGCAATAAATACTGGCGCGTTGATGAGGCGAATGCGCAGGTCGGCATCCAAGACCACAGTGGTTGCCGTTTCTACTGCCAGCGGGTACCAGCGGTTGGCAAAGCCCAGAATCTCTTGCACTGTGGGCATCACATCGACCGTCACGGGTCCATGCACCCATCGACAAATCGGCGCCCCGGGCCGCATGTCATTGCTGAACCCCCTTGCGCGCACCTTGGCTTCTAGCGCGTGGTAGTCGCTCGCAGTGAGTGCATGGGCAATGATGTCCACGTCCTCTGTGACGCGGATGGGGTCGGGGCGCTCCTGGGTAAGTAGCAGGCCAGTGGCGCAGCCGCCTACAAACACCACTTCGTCGCACACCGGGCCCAGGGTCTTTGCTACCAGTTCCAAAATGGCCAGGTTGGGGTTTTTCATTTCAGCCGCTCCTCCAGCATGCTGCGCACCATCTCGCGCTCACGCGCCTGGCCGATACGCAGCGCGTCAAACAACGCCAACAACTCGTAGAACTGCGGGTCATTCGATGCAGCCAGGGGCAGCTTGGGGTAAAGCGGGAGCAGGGTTGTGCCACGTGTGCTGCCATCAGGGTGCGGCCATACCGGTGGCAGCTCGTCGGCAAACAGCACCTTGGATTTGAGCGGCTCCACACCATGCGCTGTAGGAAAGCCGACCGTCACCTCCCCACGCACTGGCGGAAAAAAGTACACCGCGCCCTGCAGCACCAAAGGTTTGAATGCAGGCATCACCAAACTGGGGATGCCATCCACCTCGGTCAACAAACGCGCTGCCGACAAGCGAGCAATGCAGGCATGTGCCTCAAACGGCGAAAGATGCAGCGCATGCGCCAGCGCCGCATAGGGCAGCCATTGCCCTTTCAGGCTCACCAGCTTGAACGCCACTGCCAGGTCTTGCGGTTTCAGCGTCCACTGTGCGTGGCTCAACCGCGATTTGATTCCAGAACTGCTCACGCCTGCTCCATACGCAATATGCATATGGAATATGCCATGAATTTTGATGGTTTACAAAGGAAAGTAATTTTGTATGCAATATGCATATTGCATCGAGGGGTGTGGTCAGGGTGTGCTCATCGTGGCATTTCTGTATTTGCGAATCACGAAGGCGCTTCGGCCTCTTGCAGCTGTTTCAGCGGCTGCATGAACCCGACTTTCGTCGGCGTGCCGCGCGTCACCTGGGTGACGATCCATGGGGGGAGTCCCCTTGCTTGGTGCAGGGGCGGCCACTAGGCTGCTGGGCACAAGGAGACACTCACCCCCATGCGCCCTCACCACAAGTTCTGGCCCCACCGCCTGCCCAAGTCCATCACCTTGCCTGCCACCTCGCTGTGGGACAACCTGGCCATCAGCGCGCGGCGCTATCCCGACAAGGCGGCGCTGGTCTTTTTTGGCAGCAGCCTGAGCTATCGGCAGCTGATGGAGGGCGCCGAGCGCCTGGCGGCCCGGCTGGTGCAACTGGGCGTGCAGCGGGGCGACCGCGTGGTGCTGTGCATGCAGAACTGTCCGCAGCTGGTGATGGCGCATTTCGCCATCCTGCGGGCCAATGCGGTGGTGGTGCCGGTCAACCCCATGAACCGGGCCGAAGAGCTCAAGCACTACATCACCGACCCGGACACCAAGGTGGCGATCACCACCGGCGATCTGGCCGCCGAGCTGGCCAAGGCAAGCAATGCCTTGCCAGTGGCCGATCGCCTGGCGCACATGGTGGTCACGCAGTTCAGCGACGCGTTTGACGTGCATGTGGACGGCGCCGATGCGCCGCCCGAGACCTGGCGCGAATGGCTGGGCACCCGGCATGCGCTGCCCGCGCTGGACGGCGGCGGCCAGGCGCATGCCTGGGCGGACGCGCTGGCCTGCACCGACGCGCCGCCTGCGCTGCAGGTGGGCCCGCACGACCTGGCGCTGCTGCCGTACACCAGCGGCACCACGGGCCTGCCCAAGGGCTGCATGCACCTGCACAAAAGCATCATGCACAACGCGGCGGCCAGCAGCCTGTGGGGCAATGCCTCGGTCGACAACGTGACGCTGGCCGTGGTGCCCATGTTCCACATCACCGGCATGGTGAGCGTGATGCACACGTCCATCTACTGCGCGGCCACGCTGGTCATCATGCCCCGGTGGGACCGCGATCTCGCCGGGCGCCTCATTTCGCGCTACCGCGTCACCACCTGGACCAACATCCCCACCATGGTCATCGACCTGCTGGGCAGCCCGAACTTCGCGAGCTACGACCTGTCGAGCCTGGTCTACATCGGCGGTGGCGGCGCGGCCATGCCGCAGGCCGTGGCGCAGCGGCTGCTGGAGCAATACGGCCTGCGCTATGCCGAAGGCTATGGCCTGACCGAGACGGCGGCGCCTTCGCACGCCAACCCGCCCGACAATCCCAAGCAGCAGTGCCTGGGCATCCCCTTCATGAGCACCGATGCGCGCGTGGTGGACCCCGACACGCTGCAGGAAGTGCCCGTGGGCGAGCAGGGCGAGATCATCATCCACGGCCCCGAGGTGTTCGAAGGCTACTGGAAGCGGCCCGATGCCACCGAGGCCGCCTTCATCGAGTTCGAGGGCAAGCGCTTCTTCCGATCGGGCGACCTGGGGCGCATGGACGAGGATGGCTACTTCTTTTTGACCGACCGGCTCAAGCGCATGATCAACGCCAGCGGCTTCAAGGTGTGGCCGGCCGAGGTGGAGGCGCTGATGTTCCGCCACCCGGCCATCCAGGAGGCCTGCATCATCGCCGCCAAGGACAGCTACCGGGGGGAGACGGTGAAGGCCGTGGTGGTGCTGCGCGCCACGCACAAGGACACCACCACCGAGCAGCACATCATCGACTGGTGCCGCGAGAACATGGCCGTCTACAAGGTGCCGCGCATCGTGCAGTTTGTGGGCGCGCTGCCCAAGAGCGGCAGCGGCAAGGTGATGTGGCGCGCGCTGCAGGAGGCCGAGGCCTGAGCAGCCTCCTACGCCCCTGCAAGCTCTCCCAGGTCGCGCTCCAGCAGCGCGGGGTCGCCCAGCTGCAGCTCGATGAGCCGGCGCAGGTGGGTCACGCTGTCCAGGTCGATGCCCCGGCACAGCAGGCCGGTGTGCAGGCCCTCCACGTGGGCCACTTCGGCGGACATGGCGATGTGGTTGCCGGTTTCCGCAAGCGGGATGGTGATCTGGCAGAGCATGCCGGTGGCCAGTTCGGCCTGTGCGGGGGCCACGATGAGCGCGCCCTTGAGCGAGAGGTCCAGCACATGCACGCTGAACGCATCGGTGGCCGTGGTCAGCAGGGCCGGGGCATCAAAGCCAACGCGGACGAAGTGGCGGCGTTCGTGGGGCATCGCGGTCTCCTGGGGCGAGGGGGTCTGCAAATGCTACTCCAACTGGTCGGCGTGATGGTCTTGGCACCGCGCCCGCATCGCTCACCTGCACGGCCGCGCCCACGCCGCAGTCCCAACGGCTGGAACAAGAAGTTGCTATTGAATAAATAGCAATAAGTCTATATGGGGTAAGCGCTTGGCGTGGTTTTGATGCGAAAAATTTGATCTGCGCCTGCCCTCAAGCCGGTGCCTGGGGCCGGGGCGGGCACCGCCTGCGGCGCGGGCAGCGATGGCCTACACTTTGCGGCTTCGTCGCCCGCCTGCGGCCCCCCGCTCCGTTCATGATCATCACCAGCCTGCTCGACACCGACCTGTACAAGTTCACCATGATGCAGGTGGTGCTGCACCAGTTTCCGGGGGCGCAGGTCGAATACAAGTTCAAGTGCCGCAACCCCGGCGTGCAGCTGGCGCCGTTTGCCAACGAGATCCGCGATGAGATCCGTTCGCTGTGCAGCCTGCACTTTCAGGACGCCGAGCTGGCCTACCTGCGGTCGCTGCGGTTCATCAAGAGCGACTTCGTCGACTTTCTGGGGCTGTTCCGGCTCAACGAGAAGTACATCACCGTGACGCCGCTGCACACGGGCGAGATCGACATCGCCATCCGGGGGCCGTGGCTGCACACCATCCTGTTCGAGATTCCGGTGCTGGCCATCGTGAACGAGGTCTACTTCCGCAACACGCAGAAGGTGCCCGACTTTCCCGAAGGCCGCCGCCGCCTGGACACCAAGATCACGCAGCTGCAGGCCGAGGGGCTTTCTGACCTCAAGATCGCCGACTACGGCACGCGCCGCCGCTTCAGCCGCGCCTGGCACGAAGAGGTGCTGCGCGTGCTGGTGGCGCGCCTGGGCACGGGCGACCGCCGCCCGGGCTCGCCCGCAGGGCCGGGCCAGTTTGCGGGCACCAGCAATGTGCTGTATGCGATGAAGCTGGGCGTGACGCCGCTGGGCACCATGGCGCACGAGTACCTGCAGGCCTGCCAGGCGCTGGGCCCGCGCCTGCGCGACAGCCAGGTGTTCGGCTTCGAGATGTGGGCCAAGGAATACCGGGGCGACCTGGGCATTGCGCTGTCGGACGTGTATGGCATGAGCGCCTTTCTGCGCGACTTCGACCTGTATTTCTGCAAGCTGTTCGACGGCGCACGGCACGACAGCGGCGACCCGTTTGCCTGGGGCGAACGCCTCTTGGAGCACTACCGCAAGAACCGCGTCGACCCGCTGACCAAGACCCTCATCTTCAGCGACGCGCTCACCGTGCCCCGCACCATCGAGCTGTACCAGCAGTTCCGGGGGCGCTGCCAGCTGGCGTTCGGCATCGGCACCAACCTCACCAACGACCTCGGCAGCCCGCCCGCGCACGAGCCGCTGCAGGTGGTCATCAAGATGACCCGCTGCAACGACCAGCCCGTGGCCAAGCTGTCGGACACGCCGGGCAAGGGCATGTGCGACGACGAGAAATACCTCGCCTACCTGCGCCAGGTGTTCGACATCCCCAGCACCTTGTAGCGGCAGGCCAAGCACCACGCGGCCCCGCCGCTGCTGCCGCCATTCACGACCGTTGCGGCGCCTGCGACCCCTTCGAGCACTCATTCCCTCCACCGCTTCACCACCATGACCCAGCCCCGCATCCTCGTCGCCCGCGCCATCTTTCCCGACATCGCCCAGCGCCTGCGCCAGCACTTCGACGTGGAGGTCAACACGGACGACGTGGTCTGGACGCCCGCTGAGCTGGCCGCGCGCGCGGCCGACAAGCAGGGCGTGCTGACCACCGGCAGCGAGCGCATCGACGCCGCGCTGCTCGCTGCCGCACCGCAGCTGCGCATTGCGGCGAACATGGCCGTGGGCTACAACAACTTCGACGTGGACGCCATGGCGGCGGCGGGCGTGCAGGGCACCAACACGCCCGACGTGCTGACTGAGACCACGGCCGACTTCGGTTTTGCGCTGCTGATGGCCACGGCCCGCCGCATGGCCGAGAGCGAGCACTTTCTGCGCGCCGGGCTGTGGAAGAAGTGGAGCTACGACATGTTTGCGGGAGGCGAGGTGCACGGCAGCACGCTGGGCATCATCGGCATGGGGCGCATTGGGCAGGGCATTGCCCGGCGCGGTGCGCACGGCTTTGGCATGAAAGTGGTCTACCACAACCGCTCGCGCCTGTCGGCAGCGCTGGAGGCCGAATGCAAGGCTACCTACGTGGGCAAGGAGGAACTGCTGGCCACCGCCGACCACGTGGTGCTGGTGGTGCCGTATTCGGCTGCATCGCACCACACCATTGGCGCGGCCGAGCTGGCGCTGATGAAGCCCACGGCCACGCTCATCAACATTGCGCGCGGCGGCATCGTCGACGATGCGGCTCTGGCCGCGGCGCTGCGCGAAGGCCGCATTGCAGCGGCGGGGCTCGATGTGTTCGAGGGCGAACCCAGCGTGCACCCGGACCTGCTCACCGTGCCCAATGTGGTGCTCACCCCGCACATCGCCAGCGCCACCGTGGCCACGCGCCGTGCCATGGCCACCCTGGCGGCCGACAACCTGATTGCGTTTTTTGACGGGCGCGGGCCGCTCACGCCCGTGAACACGCCGACGGCGCAAGCAGCAGCCATGCGCGCACTGGCCCGCTGACGCGCCGGCCCGGCCCCAGAAAATTTGAATGAAATTGGCCTTCAGCGCTTATCTGTCAAGCGCTGATAGCTATCAAAATTGTAGTAACTGAACTTGAGCTTCCAAACCCTTGCCTATGTCTTTCTGGCCGTGCTGGCCCTGGTGGTGGCGCTGCTGGTGCTGGTGCTGCTGCGCCGCCCCCGGGTAGACCTGCCGCCCGAATGGCCGGCGCGCCTGCAGGCGCTGGAGGCCATGGCCCAGGCCACGCGCCTGGCCGTGGCCCGCAACGACGGCGCCATGGACGCCCTGGCCCAGCAGCTGTCGGGCTTTACGCAGGCCACGCAGCACCAGCTGGAGGCGCTGCGCAGCGCCGTGGACGAGCGCCTGGCCCAGGCCGTGGGCGAATCGCGCACGGGCCGGGCCGAGCTGCTGGCGGCCTTTGGCGCCTTCGAGGCGCGGCTGTCGGGTGCGCTCAAAGACCAGCTCGAAGGCAACAGCTACCAATTGCGCAACCAGTTCTCGGTGCTGCAGGAGGCCGTTGCGCACCAGCTCACAGGCCTGGTGCAAGGCAGCCAGCACAACGCCGAGCAGCTGCGCACGGCGCTCAACGAGCGGCTGGCCGCCATCCAGCACGACAACGCCGCCAAGCTGGAGGAAATGCGCCGCACGGTCGACGAAAAGCTGCACGCCACGCTGGAGCAGCGCCTGGGCGAGTCGTTCAAGCTGGTGAGCGACCGGCTGGAGCAGGTGCACAAGGGCCTGGGCGAGATGCAGACCCTGGCGGGCAGCGTGGGCGACCTGAAGCGCGTGATGACCAACGTGAAGACGCGCGGCACCTGGGGCGAGATGCAGCTCGGGGCCATCATCGACAACGTGCTCACGCCCGAGCAGTTCGCGCGCAACGTCAAGACCGTGCCGGGCAGCGACGAGCTGGTGGAGTTCGCGGTTCGCCTGCCCGGCAAAGGCGACGAGCACCCGGTGTGGCTGCCCATCGACTCCAAATACCCCGTGGAGCACTACCAGCGCCTGCTCGATGCGCAGGAAGCCGCCGACAAAGCGGCGGTGATGTCGGCGGGCAACGCGTTCGAGGCGTCCATCCGGCTCGAAGCCCGGAAGATCTTCGCCAAATATGTGTCGCCCCCGTACACCACCGATTTCGCGGTGCTGTACCTGCCCACCGAGGGCCTGTTTGCCGAAGTCATGCGCCGCCCCGGCCTGGTGGAGGCCGTGCAGAACGAATGCCGCGTGATGATCACCGGACCGGCCAACCTGGCGGCCATGCTCAGCAGCCTGCAGATGGGCTTCAAGACGCTGGCGATTGAAAAGCGCTCGTCCGAGGTGTGGGGCCTGCTGGGCGTGGTGAAGACCGAATTCGCCAAGTTTGGCGATGTGGTGGAGGCCACCCGCAAGTCCATCGACGCCGCCGCCAAGCGGTTTGACGAGGTGGGCGTGCGCACGCGCGCCATCCAGCGTCGGCTGCGCGACGTGCAGGAGCTGCCCGCGCCCGACGCGGCGGCGGACGCAGCGCGGCTGCCGGGCGCGGAAGCCGGGGGCGAGCAGCCGTGAACTGGGCGCTGGCCCGGCTGATCCTGGGGCAGGTGTGCATCCACGCCTGCATGGCGGGCATGCGCATGGCCGCCCCGCTGATGGCGCTGCGCGAGGGCTACAGCGCAGCGGCCGTGGGCGTGCTGCTGGCGCTGTTTGCGCTCACGCAGGTGTTTCTGGCGCTGCCCGCAGGCCGCTATGCCGACCGCCACGGCCTGAAGCGGCCGGTGGGCTATGCGGTGGCCGTGGCGGCGGCGGGCGCGGGGCTGGCGCTGGTGTTCCCGGCGTTTGCCGTGTTGTGCCTGGCCGCGCTGATGACCGGCGGCGCCACCGGCGCGGCCACCATTGCGCTGCAGCGCCACGTGGGTCGTGCCGCGCACGACGCGACCCAGCTCAAGCAGGTGTTCAGCTGGCTGGCCATCGGGCCGGCGGTGTCCAACTTCATCGGGCCGTTCTGTGCGGGCCTGATGATCGACCATGCGGGCGCGCTGTCGGGCGCAGAGGCGGGCAGCAACGAGGGCTACCGCGCCGCGTTCGCCCTGATGGCCGTGCTGCCGCTGCTCACCTGGTTCTGGGTGCGCGACACGGTGGAGCTGCCCCCGGTGATCGCCGCCGCCGGCGGCCCGCCCCAGCGCGCGTGGGATTTGATGAACGAGCTGCCGTTTCGCCGCCTGCTCATCGTGAACTGGCTGCTGTCGTCGTGCTGGGACGTGCACACCTTCGTGGTGCCGCTGCTGGGGCACGAGCGCGGGCTGTCGGCCTCGGTCATCGGCTCCATCCTGGGCGCGTTTGCCATTGCGGCAGCGCTGATCCGCGTGCTGATGCCGCTGGTGGCCGAGATGCTGCGCGAGCGCGTGGTGGTGGCCGGTGCCATGGTGGCCACGGCCGTGCTGTTTGGTGTGTACCCGTTTCTGGGCAGTGCGCTGGCCATGGGCGTGTGCTCGGTGCTGCTGGGGTTTGCGCTGGGCTCGGTGCAGCCCATGGTGATGAGCCTGCTGCACCAGATCACGCCGTCCCACCGCCACGGCGAGGCCCTGGGCCTGCGGCTGATGGCCATCAACGCGTCGAGCGTGCTCATGCCCATGCTGTTCGGCACGGCGGGCGCCGTGATCGGCGTGGGAGGGCTGTTCTGGGTGGTGGGCGCCACGGTGGGCGTGGGCGCGCGCATGGCCTGGCGCATGGGGCCGGCGGGCGCGAACTCCTAGCAGCCCCACCGAGGGCTTTGCGCTATCGACCCTCTTTGCGCCATGTGGTGAATGGGGGTAAGCAAATGCTTCAAAAAGGAGTAGATTGGCGGCTTCACAGAGGGGGCTGACATGCGCAGCGTTTCAACGTGTTGGGAGCCCGTTCGCCGCCAGGCGCTGGCGTGCGTGGTGTGGCCGGTTTTGGCGCTGGCGCCCTTGGCGCCTGCGCTGGCCGAAGATGCCGCGCTGCAGCAGGCCCAGGCCCTGGTGCAGCAGGGCGATGCCCTGGCAGCCTTTCAGCTGCTGGATGCGCTGGAGGCGCAGCGGGCGGGCGACCCGGTGTTTGACGCCGCCATGGGCCGGGCCGCGTTTGCGGCCGCGCAGTACAGCCGGGCCGTGATGGCCTGGGAGCGCGTGGTGGCCACCCAGCCCGACAACCTGGCCGCCCAGATGGAGCTGGCCCGCGCGCTGCACGCGGTGGGCGACCGGCGCGGCGTGCAGGCCCTGGCCGAGCAGGTGCGCATGCGCGCGATTCCGGTGGATGCAGCGCTCAGCATCGACCAGTTTCTGGTGTCGTACGACCGCATGGGCCATGAAGGCCTGTCCACCTGGAAGGGCCATATCGACGTCACCCTGGCGCGGGATTCCAACGTCAACGTGGGCCCGGGCCTCGACGCGCCGGCGTTGTCGCCACCCGGCACGCCGCCCTGGTCGCTGGCGCCGGGGTCCGAGGCGCAGCGTGCCTCCTATGGCGCGCTGCTGGGCAACATCCGTGGGCGGCATGTGCTGGATGCGCGCTGGTCGCTCATCGCCGCGGCCACGGCCGAAGTGCGCGGCCATTCGGGCGCAGGCAAGCCCTACGACAGCCAGCAGATCGATGCCAACGCCGGTGTGTCTTACCGCATCGAGCGGCACGAGTGGATGCTGAGCGCGCAGGGCGCCACCTACCGCCAGGACGGCGACACGATGCGCAACATCGGCGGGCTGCTGGGCGAATGGATCTACCGGCTGGACGGCTTCCGGCAGTGGGACACCTTTGTGCAGATGCAGAGCCTGCGCTACCCCGCCCAGGGCCTGCGCAATGCGCGCCGCGCAGTGGCCGGCACCTCGTACGTTCACGTGATGCGCAACGGCAGCCTGTTCTATGCGGGGGTGTATGGAGGCCAGGAATCGCCGCGCGCCAGCGGCGTGGACAACCTGGGCTTCGACCTGGCGGGGCTGCGGGGCGGTGTGCAGTGGGCCGTCAGTGCGCAATGGGCGGCGTTCACGCACCTCAACGTGGAGCGGCGCCGCTATGCCGCCACCGACCCGTTCTTCGGCGTGACCCGGCGCGACCGGCAGACGCACTGGGTGCTGGGCGTGTCGTGGCTGCCGGCGCCGGGCTGGCGCATCACCCCCCAGTGGGCGCTGACGCACAACGACTCCACGCTCCCCATCACCGACTACGACCGCCGCGTCTTTTCCATCACGCTGCGGCGCGAGTTCTGAACCAGGCCTGACCCCCGAGGGAGCGCGCGATGCAGCAGTCCAACTTTCCTTCTTCCCGGCTCGCCCTGTGGATGGCCATGGTGGCCGCCTGGCCGGTGCAGGGTTTTGCGGCCGCCGGCGCGGTGCAGTTTGCCACTGGCGAAGTGCAGCTGCGGCGCGGCACGCAGGTGTCGGCAGCCGTGCAGGGCGCGGCGGTGGAGAGCGGCGATGTGATCGTGACCGGCGCGGCCGGGCGCGCGCAGATCCGCTTTTCGGATGGCGGCCTGGTGGCGCTGTACCCGGATTCTCAGTTCACCGTGACGCGCTATGCCGATACCGGCGACCCGGCGCAGGAGAACTTTGCGGTGAACCTGCTGCGCGGCGGCATGCGCGCGGTGACCGGCCTCATCGGCAAGCGCAACCCCCAGAACTACAAGGTCATCACGCCCACGGCGGTGGTGGGCATCCGGGGTTCTGCGTTCCTGATCGCGTTCAATGCCCAGGGCGAGTTGCTGGTGTCGGGCGAGCAGGAGGAGATCGAGGTGTGCACCCAGGCGGGCTGCGTGGGCGTGAAGGCGGGTGAATCGGTGCGCGTGGTGGCCACCGACCAGCTGCCGCTGTACACCCACACCCGCGCCGTGCTGCCGCTGCCCTTGCCGCCGGTGCCGTTCATGGTGGGCGAGCAGCTCACGGCAGGTTCGCGCGGCGGCACAGACCCGGTTCCGGCCCCGCCGCCGCCGGCGCCCGCTCCGGTGCCCACAACCCCGGCACCGCCCGCACCCACCGTGCCGCCCCCAGCGCCTGGGCCCGTGCCCACACCCGCGCCGGTGGACCCCGGGCTGCCGCCCCCTCCGGCGACGGGAGTGCCGACCCCGCCACCCACCACGCAGCCGCCCACCACGCGGCCTCCGCCAGCGCCGACCACGCCTCCGCCGCCCACCACGGCGCCGCCGATCTTCGTGCTGCCACCCATCTTCCGGCCCATCATCGTGCTGCCGCCGATAGCGGTGCCGCCGCCCCCACCGGTGATTCGGTAGCGGCCTGGTGGCAGCACGGCGGCGGGCCGCCGCGCGGCAGGGGGTTGGTTACAGCTGGTAGAACGACTTGATCAGATCCCAGGCTTCCTGGGGGTCGTCGGTGTAATGGAACAGCTTCAGGTCTTGCGCCGAGATCGTGCCTTCTTCCACCAGCACTTCGAAGTTGACCAGCCGCTTCCAGTAGTCGGTGCCGAACAGCACGATGGGCACGGGCTTGGCCTTGCCGGTCTGCACGAGGGTGAGCACTTCGAAGAGTTCGTCCAGCGTGCCAAACCCGCCGGGGAAGGCCACCAGCGCCTTGGCGCGCATCATGAAATGCATCTTGCGCAGCGCGAAGTAGTGGAACTTGAAGCACAGCGAGGGCGAGATGAACCGGTTGCCGCTTTGCTCGTGGGGCAGGGCGATGTTCAGGCCCACGTTCAAGGCGCCCACGTCGTGCGCGCCACGGTTGGCGGCTTCCATGATGCCGGGGCCGCCGCCCGTGCAGACGTAGATGCGGTCGGCGGGCGGCTGGCGTTCGCTGTGCTCGGCCACGATGCGCGCGAACTGGCGGGCCAGGTCGTAGTAGCGCGCATTGCGCACGGCCAGGCGCGCCCGCGCCAGGCGCACGTCGTCGCCACTGGCCTCGGCCTCGGCCAGCTGCGCTTCGGCCTCGTCGGGCGCCACGAACCGGGCGCTGCCGTACACCACCACGGTACTTTCAATGCCTTGCTCCAGCTGGCTCAGGTCGGGCTTGAGCATCTCCAGCTGAAACCGGATGCCGCGCGTCTCGCGGCGGAACAGGAATTCCGGGTCGGCAAAAGCGAGGCGGTAGGCATCGGCATGCAGCGGGTTGCCCGTTGCGGCGTGGCTTTGCAGTTCGGCCCAGGCATCCGCCAGGCGGCTTTCGTTGAGTTGGGTGTTCGTTTCCATGGTGTTCAGCGTGAAGATGGATGCTAAATGGCCGCTAGCGCTTGTCTAGCTTGCCTTTGTTGCTATCAAAGTTGAATAAGTGGCGATGCCCAGCGCAGTGAGGCAGAGCGAGCCCGCCAGGTGCAGGCCCACGGTGCCCAGGGCCACGGTGTAGCGCTGCGCCATGAGCATCTCGACCACCTCGGCCGAGAAGCTGGAGAACGTGGTGAGCGCGCCCAGAAAGCCCGTGACCAGCGCCAGGCGCCAGACCGGATCGAGCTGCGGCATGGCGTGGAAGAACGCCACGCACAGCCCCACCAGGTAGCCGCCGGCCAGGTTGGCCGCAAGGGTGCCCCAGGGCAACACGCCGCCGGGGCTGAGCCACAGGCCCAGGCGCCAGCGCAGCAGGGCACCGGCGCTGGCGCCCAGGCAGATGGCAAGGATGTGCAGCATGGCGGGCATTGTCTCTCAGCCCGTGGGGCCCGCAGGCGCCGCTCGCACAGTGTTGTTACGGCAGGTCAGCGCCCCGACATCTGCGTGGGCAGCCAGGTCACAATGCCGGGAAAGACGTAGATCAGCGCCACGGCCAGGCACATCAGCAAAAACATGGGCAGCGTGACCTTGGCGATCCATGTCAGCTGCCGCCCCGTCATGCCCTGAAGCACGAAGAGGTTGAAGCCCACGGGCGGCGTGATCTGCGCCATCTCGACCACCAGCACCACGAAGATGCCGAACCAGATGGGGTCGATGCCTGCGGCCTGCACCGTGGGCATGAGCACGCCCATGGTCAGCACCACCATCGAGATGCCGTCGAGGAACGAGCCCAGCACGATGAAGAAGATGGCCAGCGCCGCGATGAGCTGCGCCTGGTTCAGGCCCAGCGACGCGATCCATTCCGCCAGGTGGCGGGGCAGGCCGATGTAGCCCATGGACAGCGTGAGGAAGGCCGCACCCGCCAGGATGAGCGCGATCATGCAGTACAGCCGGGTGGCGCCCATCAGCGAATCGCGAAAGCTTGCCCAGCTCATGGAGCCCTGAAGGGCCGACAGCAGCAGCGAGCCCAACACGCCCACGGCGGCGGCCTCGGTGGCGGTGGCGATGCCGGTGTAGATGGAGCCCAGCACGGCGGCGATCAGCAGCACCACGGGGATCAGCGCGCGCGAGGCCGAGAGCTTCTGCATCAGCGTGAGCCGCTCGGTCGCCTTGGGGGCCTGCCCGGGGTTGCGCAGCGCCCACAGCACGATGTAGCCCGAAAACAGCGCCGCCAGCAGCACGCCCGGCAGCACACCGGCCACGAACAGCTTGGAGATCGACACCTCGGCCATCACGCCGTAGACGATCATGATGATGGAGGGCGGGATCAACAGGCCCAGGGTGCTGGCGCCGGCCAGCGTGCCCACGACCATGTGCTCGGGGTAGCCGCGCGACTTGAGCTCGGGCAGCGTCATCTTGCCGATGGTGGCGCAGGTGGCGGCGCTGGAGCCGGAGACGGCCGCAAAGATCGTGCAACCCACCACGTTGGTGTGCAGCAGGCGGCCGGGCAGGCCTTGCACCCAGGGTGCCAGGCCCTTGAACATGTCCTGCGACAGGCGGGTGCGGAACAGGATTTCGCCCATCCAGATGAACAGGGGCAGGGCGGTGAGCGTCCAGCTGGATGCCGAACCCCAGATGGTGACGGCCATGGCGTCGCCGGCCGGGCGCGAGGAAAACAGCTGCATGCCGATCCAGGCCACGCCCGAGAGCGTGAGCCCGATCCAGACCCCGCTGCCCAGGATGAGGAACAGCGAAAGCACCAGCAGGCCGGTAATGGCGAGATCACTCATGGTCGGAACAGGTGGGGAAAAGCGCGGGAACGTGAAGGACTGCGGGACGGGAGCGGAGCCTACTCATTGCGCAGTTGCTCGTCGGGGTTGGCGCGGCTGCGGCGGCCCAGCAGCTCCATCACCAGCTCGTCCACAAACGCAATGGCCAGCACCACGGTGCCAAGCGCCATGGCGAGCTGCGGAATCCACAGCGGCGTGGCGTCGCTGCTGGTGGAGATGTCGTGGAACTCGTGCGACTGCCAGGCCAGCTTGCAGCTGTAGTAGGCAAACAGCACGGCCAGCAGGGTGGCGATGGCCAGCGACCACACTTCGAAACCCCGCTTCCAGCCGCCCTTGAGGGCGTTGAGCAGCAGGGTCACGCGGATGTGCTCGCCGCGCTTCAGGGTATGGGCCAGCGCGAGGAACCCGGCGGCGGCCATGAGGTAGCCCGCATACGCATCGGTACCCGGCACATGGAAGTGCAGCTGCCGGCTGATGATGGACAGCAGCACCATGCCCAGCAGGCCCACCATGAAAAGCGCCGCCACGGCGGCAGCGCTGTCGTACAGAAAATCCAGCAGGCGACGCATGTGCACAGGGTTCCGGGCTTCTTCTTACTTGCGGTAGGCGTCGATCAGGGCCTTGCCCTCGGGGCCGGCCTTGTCCAGCCATTCCTTGAGCATGGTGTCGCCCACCTTGGCCATGTCGGCTTTCAGCGCGGCCGGCGGGGCTTCCACGGTCATGCCGTTGGCCTTGAGTTTGGCGATGGTGTCGGTGTTGACCTTGGCGCTGTTGGCCCAGCCGCGCGCTTCGGCGTCGGCACCGGCCTTGAGCAGCGCGTCCTGGCTGGGCTTGTCGAGTGCGTCAAACGCCTTCTTGTTCACCAGCACGGCGTTCTTGGGCAGCCAGGCCTGGGTGTCGTAGTAGAACTTGAGGTGCTCGTACAGCTTGCTGTCCACGCCCGTGGCGCCCGAGGTCATGGTCGATTCGACCACGCCCGTGGCCAGCGCCTGCGAGAACTCTGCCGCCTGCACCGTCACGGGCTGCGCGCCCACCAGCTCGGCAATGCGGGCGGTGGCGGGGCTGTAGGCGCGCCACTTGATGCCCTTGAGGTCGGCGGCGGAGGCCAGTGGCTTCTTGGTGTAGATGCCTTGCGGCGGCCAGGCCACGGCATACAGCAGCACCATGCCCTGCTCGGCCAGCTTCTTTTCGAGGAAGGGCTTTTGCGCGGCATAGAGCTTTTTGGATGCGTCGTAGCTGTCGGCCAGGAAGGGCAGGCCGTCCACGCCAAAAATCTGCCACTCGTTCTGGAAGTTGGCCAGCAGGATCTCGCCCATCTGCGCCTGGCCGCCTTGCACGGCGCGCTTGATTTCGGGGGCCTTGAACAGTGCGGCGTTGGCGTGTACCGTGATCTTGAGCTTGCCGCCCGTGGCCTTGTCCACGTCGGCCGCCAGCTGCGTCATGTTCTCGGTGTGGAAGTTGGTGGCGGGGTAGGCGGCGGCCAGGTCCCACTTGGTCTGGGCAAATGCCGAGGTGGCGGACAAGCCAGCGGCCAGGGCCAGGCTGAGTGCGGTGACGGGGAAGATTCGACGCTTCATGGATATTGCTCCGCAAAGATGGATGTAACAAATCACTGTATCGGAAGCCGGCCGGATTGGCATAGGTGTTTTGCCTAAACGCTGACAAATTGCCAACAAATTGCCATCGACTTGCCTACAATGCCGCATGCATATCCCGTGCCAATAGCCCAACCGACAGGCCGCGTCCTCCATGAAACCTGAAGCCAAGCCGATGGCCGGAACCAAGGCCAAACACAAGCCCGACTCCGGCCCCATCGTGTCGTCGGCCCATCTGGTGTCGGCCCAGAGTGCCGAGATGAGCGAGTTCGAGTTCGGCCTCATCGTGGCGGGCAACGCCTTCCACCGCTGGGTGGTGCACTGCATGGCGGCAGCGGGCCTGCGCGACCTGACGCCGCTCGACGTGCTGGTGCTGCACCATGTCACGCACCGTGCGCGCGACAAGCGCCTGGCCGACATCTGCTTCATCATGAACGTGGAAGACACGCACCTGGTGAACTACGCGCTGAAAAAGCTGCAGAACCTGGGTGTGGTGGCGTCGCAAAAGAACGGCAAGGAAGTGACTTATGCCGCTACCGAGACGGGACGCGCCTATGTGCAGCGCTACCGCGAGATCCGTGAGAGCTGCCTCATCGACGCATTGAACGCCGACGATGCACTGAACCGCGACATCGGCGAGCTGGCCCGGTTGCTGCGTGTGCTCTCGGGCATGTACGACCAGGCAGCGCGTTCGGCGGCGTCTTTGTAAACCCACCATTCCATTCTTCGGCCGCTGGATCGAAAAATATCAATAAAAATCGGCTTCAGCGCTTATCCATCAAGCGTTAATGGCTATAAAAATAGTAGCAATAAACATGTCCACCCCATTCCACTCCGTTCCCCGCTGGCAGTTCTGGATCGACCGCGGCGGCACCTTCACCGACATCGTGGGCAAGCGCCCGGACGGCACGCTGGTCACGCACAAGCTGCTGTCCGAAAACCCCGAGCAGTACAAGGACGCGGCCGTGGCGGGCATCCGCCACCTGCTGGGCTTGAAGCCCGGAGAGCCCGTAACGCCTGAGTTGGTGGAGTGCGTGAAGATGGGCACCACGGTGGCCACCAACGCGCTGCTGGAGCGCAAGGGCGAGCCCACGCTGCTCATCACCACCCGGGGCTTCAAGGACGCGCTGCGCATCGCCTACCAGAACCGCCCGCGCCTGTTCGACCGCCACATCGTGCTGCCCGAGCTGCTGTACGAGCGCGTGATCGAGGCGCAGGAGCGCGTGGGCGCGCACGGCGAGGTCATCGAGCCGCTGGATGAGGCGCACCTGAAGGAGCGCCTCTGGGCCGCTTACGATGCGGGGCTGCGCAGCGCGGCCATCGTGTTCATGCACGGCTACCGCTACACCGCGCACGAAGAGGCGGCAGCCCGCATCGCGCGCGAGATCGGCTTCACGCAGGTGAGCGCATCGCACGCCACCAGCCCCATGATGAAACTCGTGAGCCGGGGCGACACCACGGTGGTCGACGCCTACCTCTCGCCCATCCTGCGCCGCTATGTGGACCAGGTGGCCAGCGAGATGCCAGGCGTGAAGCTGTTCTTCATGCAGTCGTCGGGCGGCCTGACCGATGCGCAGGTGTTCCAGGGCAAGGACGCGATCCTCTCCGGCCCCGCAGGCGGCATCGTGGGCATGGCACGGACAGCGGAGCTGGCGGGCCATGACAAGGTCATCGGCTTTGACATGGGCGGCACCAGCACCGATGTGAGCCACTACGCGGGCGAGTTCGAGCGCGAGTTCGAGACGCAGGTGGCCGGTGTGCGCATGCGCGCGCCCATGATGAGCATCCACACCGTGGCGGCGGGTGGCGGCTCCATACTTGGCTTTGATGGCGCGCGTTTCCGCGTCGGCCCCGAGAGTGCCGGTGCCAATCCCGGCCCCGCCAGCTACCGCCGGGGCGGCCCGCTGGCCGTGACCGATGCGAACGTGATGGTGGGCAAGATCCAGCCCGCGCATTTCCCTAACGTGTTTGGCCATGCGGCCAACGAGGCGCTGGACGGCGACGCCGTGGCGCAGAAGTTTGGCGACCTGGCCGCGCAGACCGGGCGCACGCCCGAGGACGTGGCGCATGGCTTCATCCAGATTGCCGTGCAGCAGATGGCCAACGCCATCAAGAAGATCAGCGTGGCGCGTGGCTATGACGTGACGCGCTACACCCTGCAGTGCTTTGGCGGCGCGGGCGGCCAGCACGCCTGTCTGGTGGCCGATGCCCTGGGCATGACGCGCGTGTTCGTGCACCCGCTGGCCGGTGTGCTCAGTGCCTACGGCATGGGCCTGGCCGACCAGAACGTGATCCGCGAACAGGCGGTGGAAACCAAACTGGTGCCCGAGGCGCTGTCCGGCATCGAGGCCACGCTGGAGCAGCTGGCCGCCGCCGCGCGCACCGAGCTGGAACGCCAGCAGGTGGGCGCGGGCACTGCCGTGGTGCACCGCCGCGTGCACGTGCGCTACGAGGGCAGCGACTCGGCGCTGATTGTTCCGCTGGGCTCGATGGCCGCCATCACAGCGGCGTTCGAGGCCGCGTACCGCCAGCGCTTTGCCTTCCTGATGCAGGGCAAGGGCCTGGTGGTGGAGGCCGTGTCGGTGGAGGCCGTGGTGCCCGGCGACGCCCCGGTGGAGCCGCGCCACGCGCTGCAGCCCGCGCGCGAGGTGCCGCGCCGCAGCACGGTGCGCATGTACACCGGCGGTGTGGACGGCATGGCCGCCTGGCACGACGCCGCCCTGGTGGTGCGCGAAGACCTGCGCCCGGGCGACGTGATCCCCGGCCCCGCCATCATTGCGGAGAAGAACGCCACCACCATCGTGGAGCCCGGCTGGGAGGCCGCGCTGACCGATCTGGACCATCTGTTGCTCAACCGCCGCGTGGCGCGCGCCGTGCAGCACGCGGTGGGCACCACGGTAGACCCGGTGCTGCTGGAGGTGTTCAACAACCTGTTCATGAACATCGCCGAGCAGATGGGCCTGCAGCTGCAAAACACGGCCTATTCGGTGAACATCAAGGAGCGGCTGGATTTCAGCTGTGCGCTGTTCGACGCCGAAGGCAACCTGATCGCCAACGCGCCCCACATGCCGGTGCACCTGGGCAGCATGGGCGAGAGCATCAAGACGGTGATCCGCGAGAACAGCGGCAAGATGCAGCCCGGCGATGTGTTTGTGCTCAACGACCCGTACCACGGCGGCACGCACCTGCCGGACATCACCGTCATCACGCCGGTCTATATCGGCGATGAGGCCACGCCCACGTTCTATGTGGGCAGCCGGGGCCACCACGCCGATGTGGGCGGCACCACGCCGGGCTCCATGCCGCCGTTCTCCACGCGCATCGAGGAAGAGGGCGTGCAGATCAACAACGTGAAGCTGGTCGAGCGCGGCGTGCTGCGTGAGGCGGAGATGATCGCGTTGCTCCAGAGCGGCGAATACCCCAGCCGCAACCCGCAGCAGAACATGGCCGATTTGCGCGCGCAGATCGCCGCCAATGAAAAGGGCCAGCAGGAGCTGCGCCGCATGGTGGGCGAGTTCGGGCTCGACGTGGTGCAGGCGTACATGCGCCATGTGCAGGACAACGCCGAAGAATCGGTGCGCCGCGTCATCACGCGCCTGAAGGACGGGCAGTTCACCCTGCCGCTGGACAACGGCGCGCAGATCAGCGTGGCGGTGAAGGTGGATGCGCCAAGCCGCAGTGCCACCATCGACTTCACCGGCACCAGCCCGCAGCAGACGAACAACTTCAACGCGCCCACGGCGGTGTGCATGGCGGCGGTGCTGTATGTGTTCCGCACGCTGGTGGATGACGACATCCCGCTGAACGCGGGGTGCCTGAAGCCGCTCAACGTCATCATCCCGCCCGGCTGCATGCTCAACCCCAACCCGCCGGCCTCGGTGGTGGCGGGCAATGTGGAGACGTCCACCTGCATCACCAATGCCCTCTACGGCGCACTGGGCCTGATGGCGGCGGGGCAGTGCACCATGAACAACTTCACCTTTGGCAGCACGCGCTACCAGTACTACGAGACCATCTCGGGCGGCAGCGGCGCGGGCGGCGTGTGGGATGCGGGCGGGCAGCTGGCCGGTGGTTTTGATGGCACCAGCGTCGTGCAGTGCCACATGACCAATTCGCGCCTCACCGACCCCGAGGTGCTGGAGTTCCGCTTTCCGGTACGGCTGGAGGGCTACGAGATCCGCAAGGGCTCGGGCGGCGCCGGGCGCTTCAAGGGCGGCGATGGCGGCGTCCGCCGTGTGCGCTTTCTGGAGCCGATGACGGCCAGCATCCTCTCCAACGGCCGCCACCATGGCGCGTTCGGCATGGCGGGCGGCCAGCCCGGCGCGGTGGGCATCAACAAGGTGGTGCGCAGCGACGGCCGGGTGGAGCTGCTCGACCACATCGGCCAGGCCGAGATGTTGCCGGGCGATGTGTTTGAGATCCACACGCCGGGCGGAGGCGGGTTCGGAAAGGTGTGAGTCTCTGCGGGGGGGCGCGTCGATCCTCCGCAAAAGCGAGACGCGCCCGCGTCGGCCGGCGTGGACAGCAGCGAAATTTGAATGAAATATGCCGCCAGCGCTTATCTGGTAAGCGCTGACAGCTATCAATTCAGGAGTCTTTGGTGTCGGCTGCCGCCTTGGGCTGGCTCAGGCTGGGCGGCACGTCCTGCCCCATCAGCCGCGCGCGGAACAGTGCTGCACGCATGAGGAAGATCGACATGATGGGCACGGTGATGGCCACGAACACGGCGATCAGCAGGGCGTGCAGCGCAATGCTGCGGTCGGCCACGGTGAAGTAAAGCACCGTGCCGTGCACGATGAGCCAGCAGCCCAGGGTGGCGATGATGGCCGGGGCATGCACCCGTTCGAAAAAGGTGGGCAGGCGCAGCAGGCCGCTGGCGCCCAGCAGCGCCAGGGCGGCACCGGCGACCACCAGCACCGCCACGATGATCTCCAGCCACAGCGGCAGCACCGTGGCGCTTTCTGCCGCGGTCATTCGATCACCTCGCCGCGCAGCAGGAACTTGGCCATGGCCATGGCGCCCACAAAGCTGAACAGGGCCAGCAGCAAGGCCGCCTCGAAGTAGTTCTTGCTGCCGTACAGCAGGCCCAGCACCAGCATCATCAGCATGCCGCTCAGGTACATGCAGTCCAGCGCCAGCACGCGGTCTTGCGCGGTGGGCCCGCGCAGCAGCCGGATGAGCGCGCAGCCCATGGCCAGCGCGAGCAGGAAGATGGCAATCGGCAGGGCCCAGTCGAGCACGGGGGTGGGGGTCATTGTTCGAAGATCTCCATGAGCGGGCGCTCGTAGCGCTCTTTCACGTGCGCGGCAATGGCCGCCGGGTCGTCCACCTCCAGCACGTGCAGCAGCAGCATGCTGCGGTCCTGCGCCAGTTCGGCCCAGGCGGTGCCGGGGGTGATGCACACCACCATGGCTAGCACGGCCAGGCCATTGGTGTCGCGCAGGTCCAGCGGAATATGCACAAAGCCCGGCGGATGCCGGCGGCGGCCCGGGGCCAGCAGCAGCCGCGCCACGGCAAGGTTGGACAGCACCGTGTCCCGCGCCACCGTGAAGCCCAGGCGCCACACGGCACGGGGGCTGCGGATGCGCACGGGCAGCGGCCGCAGCCCGGCCGTGAGCAGCGGGATTGCCAGCCCCAGCAGGGTGCCCAGCGCGACATGCCCGGGGCTCAGCGTGCGGTTCAGCACCAGCCACAGCAGCAGCAGGGCCAGGCTGAGCAGCGGCGCGGGCACCAGGCGCTGCGGCCATGGCGTGGTGCGGCCGCGGGCAGCGCCGGGGTCTGAGGTCTGGGCGGCGGTGGTGGCGGCGCTTTCGCCGTCCGCGGCGGGGCGGGCTGTGGGCCGGGTCACTGGGCAGGCTCCTGGGGAGACGCGGGGGCGAGGTCGCGCGGCGGTGTGGGCACGGGGGCGGCGGTCATGATGGCGCGCACATAGGTGGCGGGCGCATGCAGCGCATCGGCCGTGGCCTGGGTGTAGCGCATCACCGCGCCGGCCTGCCACACCAGGGCGGCGCAAGCCAGCAGCAGCAGCGCCACCGGGGCGCCTTCCAGCACCAGCAGCTGGGGCGATGCCCGCCCCGACGATGTCCAGAAGTGGCGAATGCCCGACCGCGTGAGCGCTATCAGCGCCAGCAGGCCCGACCCCACCAGCAGCGCCACCAGCGCCCAGCCTGCGGCCCCGGGCTGCAGCCCGTGCGAGGCGCCCAGGCCCAGCGGGTTGAGCAGCGCATGCACCATCGCGAACTTGCCCACAAAGCCCGGCAGCGGCGGCAGGCCCGCGATGACCAGCGTGCACGCCACAAAGGCCAGCCCCAGAAACGCCGAGGCCGCAGGGATCACCTGGCCGATCAGGGCCTGCTCGCGGTCGTCCAGGTTGATGCCCTCGGCGGGCACCAGGTCGGGAGACAGGAAAGGCGCGTCATCGGTCTGCTCGTGCGGCGCGCGGTGGGCGCCGTCGTTGCGCCAGCGGTCGATCAGGTCCGACAGCAGAAACAGCGTGCTCACGGCCAGCGTGGAGCTGAGCAGGTAGTACAGCAGGCCCGCGGTGAGCAGGCTGTGGCCAAAGCCCACGGCCGCCACCAGCGTGCCGGACGACAGCACGGCACTGAACCCGGCCAGATGCCCGAGCCGCTGCGAGCCCAGCATGCCCACGGCGCCGAACACCATGGTCAGCAGCCCGCCGCCGATGAGCCATTGGCTGCCGAACAGCGCGGATTCTCCCGATTCGGCGCCGAAGAGCAGCGTCCACAGCCGCAGCACGCTGTACACGCCCACTTTGGTCATCAGCGCAAACAGGGCCCCCACCGGTGCGGTGGCCGCGCTGTAGGCCGGCACCAGCCAGAAGTTGAGCGGCCACACGGCGGCCTTGATGAGAAAGGCCACGGCCAGGACGGCAGCCGCTGCGTGCAGCAACCCCCGGTCGGCGGGCGCGATCCGGGTCATGCTTTGCGCCAGGTCGGCCATGTTCAGCGTGCCCGTGATGCCGTAGAGCATGGACACACCGATCAGGAACAGCGACGACGCGGCGAGGTTGATGGCGATGTAGTGCAGCCCCGCCGACACGCGCTGCCGCCCCGAGCCGTGCAGCAGCAGCCCGTAGGAGGCGGCGAGCATGATCTCGAAGAAGACGAACAGGTTGAACAGGTCGGCCGTGAGGAAGGCCCCCGCCAGCCCCATCAGCTGGAACTGGAACAGCGGATGAAAATGCACCCCCGCCCGGTGCCAGCGCGCCGCCGAGAACAGCACCGTCGCCAGCGCAACGGTGCTGCTGAGCACCAGCATCATGGCCGAGAGCCGGTCGATGGCCAGCACGATGCCGTAGGGCGCAGGCCAGTTGCCGGGCAGGTACACGCCCAGGCTGGTCTGCACGCCCGGGCTCATCGCCTGCACCAGCAGCAGCACCGCCACCACCAGGCCGATCAGCGTGGCGGCAATGTTGAGCGCGGCCTTGGTGCGCTGGCGCTCCTCGCGCAGCAGCAGCATCAGCCCGGCCGCCACCATCGGCACCGCGATCGGAGCCAGTATCAGGTGCGGCATCAGCCGGTCAAGTAAAAATCCTGTGAATGTCATGTCATCGGTCCAAGGCGCTGCGCACGAAACTTCAGGGGGTGTTCTCTATCACGGCATCTCCTGCGCGTCCTTGGCGCGGACGCCGTCGACGTGGTCGGTGCCTGACATGCCGCGCGACGCGAGCAGCACCACGAGGAAGAGGGCGGTCATGGCAAAGCCGATCACGATGGCCGTGAGCGTGAGCGCCTGGGGCATGGGGTCGGCGTAGTGCATCAGGTCCTGCGGCACGCCCTCGCGCAGCACGGGTTCCTTGTCGATGGCCAGGCCCAGGCGGCCCATGCTGAAGATGAACAGGTTGACCGCATACGACAGCAGCGACAGCCCCATGATGATTTGAAAGGTGCGGGGGCGCAGCAGCAGCCACACGCCCGAGCCGGTGAGCACGCCGATGGCGAGTGCGAGTATCAGTTCCATGCGCCTTCTCCGTTGGTGTTGGCTGCTGCGGCGGCTGCTTTGGCGGCCTCTGCCGCCTCTTCAGCCTCTTCCGCCGCACGTGCGTTGCTGTACCGGTGGCTGCGCACCGACTGGTGCGCGATGCCGGTGAGGATGAGCAGGGTCGAGCCCACGACGAGCGTGAACACCCCGATGTCGAAGAACAGGGCGCTGGCGATGTGGATGTCGCCCAGCACCGGCACCGTGAAGTGCACGGTGTGGCTGGTGAGGAACGGGAACCCCCAGGTCAGCGAGCCCAGCCCTGTGGCCAGTGCGGTGAGCAGGCCCACGCCGATCCAGCGGCGCGGATACAGCGGCAGGTGGGCTTCCACCCACGACGTGCCCGAGACGATGTACTGCAGCAGCAGCGCCACCGAAAACACCAGCCCCGCCACAAAGCCGCCCCCGGGTTCGTTGTGCCCGCGCATGAAGATGTACAGCGCCACCAGCGTGGCAAACGGCAGCAGCAGGCGCACCAGCACGGCGGGCACCATGAGGTAGCCGATGGCGGTGTCGGCGGTCTGGCGCGGGTTGGCGAGGTCGGTGTCCACGTCGGCGGGCAGGGCGCGCTGCTGCGGCGGCAGGTCCATCACCTCGCGCGCGGGCCGAAAGCGCCGCAGCAGCGCATACACCGTGAGCGCCACGATGCCCAGCACCACGATCTCGCCAAAGGTGTCAAAGCCGCGAAAGTCGACCAGCATCACATTGACCACGTTGGTCCCGCCGCCGCCGGTGAGCGCGTTTTCGAGGAAGAACGTGGAGGTGCTGTCGGGAAACGGGCGGCTCATCATGGCGAACGACAGCATGGCCATGCCGGCGCCGGCGCCCACGGCCAGCGCCATGTCGCGCAAGCGGCGCAGCCGGGTGCGGTGGGGGGCAACGGCCTGGGCGGCCGGGCGCAGGCTCTCGTCCCGGCGCGGCAGCCAGCGCAGGCCCAGCAGGATCAGGATGGTGGTGACGATCTCCACCACGATCTGCGTGAGCGCAAGGTCCGGCGCGGAAAACCACAGGAAGGTGAGGCACACGCACAGGCCCGAGCCACCCAGCAGCGTGAGGGCGGCCAGCCGGTGGTACTTGGCCTGCCAGGCGGCCGCCAGGGCGCACAGGGCCCCCAGCAGCCACAGCAGCGCAAAGGTGGGCGACAGCGGCAGCTGCACCCGGTCGCCAATCGGCAGGCCGCGCGACCACAGCGGCAGCACCCCGGCCACCAGCGCGGCCGCTACGAGCCACAGCATCTGCCACTGAAGGCGCCCGGTGCCCAGCAGACGCCGCCCTCTGCGCCCCGCCTGCGAGACCCAGGCCAGCAGGCTCTCGAACAGCCTCTGCCCCTGCACGCGCTGCATCAGGGGGGCTTCGGACAACGCGCCGCGCGCGCGCTGCCAGCGCAGCAGCGCATACAGCGCGATGCCGCCGCCCAGCGCCACCAGGCTCATCAGGAACGGCGTGTTGACGCCATGCCAGACCGCCAGGCTGTAGGTGGGCAGCTCGCCGCCCACCACGGGCCGCGCTGCGGTGGCCAGATACGCCCCCACGGACCAGGCCGGCAGCGTGCCCACCACCAGGCAGGCCAGCACCAGCAGTTCCACCGGCACGCGCATCCAGTGCGGCGGCTCGTGCGGGGTGCGGGGCAGGTCGGTGGCGGGCGCGCCAAAGAACACGTCCACCGTGAAGCGCAGCGAATACGCCACGCTGAACATGCCGGCCACGGTGGCCGACACGGGCAACAGCCATTCGAGCAGCGGCGTGGTGTTCACGTACACCGTTTCTGCAAAGAACATTTCCTTGGACAGGAACCCGTTGAGCAGCGGCACCCCCGCCATGGCGGCACTGGCCACCATGGCCAGCGTGGCGGTGACGGGCATCATGGTGCGCAGGCCCGACAGGCGCCGGATGTCGCGCGTACCGCTTTCATGGTCCACGATGCCCACGGCCATGAAGAGCGAGGCCTTGAAGGTGGCGTGGTTCATGATGTGGAAGACCGCCGCCACGGCCGCGAGCGGGCTGTTCAGCCCGAGCAGCAGGGTGATGAGGCCCAGGTGCGAGATGGTCGAATACGCCAGCAGCCCCTTGAGATCGTTCTGGAACATGGCCGCATAGCCGCCCACCAGCAGCGTGGCCAGGCCCGCACCCCCCACCAGCCAGAACCATTCTTCGGTGCCCGACAGTGCAGGCCACAGCCGCGCGATCAGGAACACGCCGGCCTTCACCATGGTGGCCGAGTGCAGGTAGGCCGACACGGGCGTGGGTGCGGCCATGGCATGGGGCAGCCAGAAATGGAACGGGAATTGCGCGCTCTTGGTCAGCGCGCCCAGCAGAATCAGCGCCAGGGCCGGGAGGTACAGCGCGTGGTTCTGAATCAGCTGCCCGGCCGCGAGCACGTTGTCCAGCTCATAGCTGCCCACGATGTGGCCCAGCACGAGCATGCCCGCCAGCATGGCCAGGCCGCCCGTGCCCGTCACGGTGAGCGCCAGGCGCGCGCCGCGGCGCGCATCCTTGCGGTGGTGCCAGTAGCCGATGAGCAGGAAGGAGAAAAGGCTGGTCAGCTCCCAGAAGAATGCGATCTGGATGATGTTGCCCGACAGCACCACGCCGGCCATGGCGCCCATGAATGCGAGGAAGAACGAAAAGAAGCGCGGCACGGGGTCGGCCGGCGACATGTAGTAGCGCGCATACAGCACCACCAGGCTGCCCACGCCCAGCACCAGCATGCAGAACATCCAGGCAAACCCGTCCATGCGGATGACGAGATTCAGCCCCAGCGCTGGCAGCCATTCGATCTCCTGGCGCAACACGCCGCCGTCGGCGATCTGGGGAAAGTAGAGCGCGGCCTGCACGGTGCAGAAGACGGCCACCAAGCCGGCCAGCGTGGACTCGGTGTTGCGGGCGTTGGAGGGCAGGACCGCTGCCAGCAGGCTGCCGATGAAGGGCAAAAGGATGAGGGTGATCAGGGGCATGCGCGGACGATTTTAGGCGCTGGCCCCCATGGCCTTGCGGGCTTGCGGTCCATGTGCGCTGCGGCCGGCGCACGCGCCGCGCAAAAAAAAGCCCGCCAGAGCGGGCTTGTGGACTGCGTGGCGTGCTTATTTTTTTGTAGCGGCGTCTGCGGCGGCGGGTGCAACCGGTGCTGCAGGCGCGGCAGGCGCCTGAGCAACGGGGGTGGCTGCAGCGGCGGGCTTTTCGGCCTTCGCTTTTTTCTCGGCCTTGTCGCTGGTCTTCTTGTCGGCCTTGGCGGCCGCGGCCGCACTGAACTTCTTGCCGTTCACCGTCAGACCCTCGCCGGAGAACTTGGCGGCGGTCTTTTCGCCCACACCGCTCACGCGTGCGATGAAATCATTCCAGTCCTTGAAATTGCCGTTCTTGCGTTCATCGAGAATCCTCGTGGACAGGCCGGGACCGATGCCCTTGATGCCGTCCAGCTCGGCGGCTGTGGCCTTGTTCACGTCCACCGCCGCAAAGGCTGCGGCGGCATACAGCATGGTGATGATCAGCAGGATTTTCTTGAACACGGTGGATTTCCCTCAATGTGTGGATGAATGGTTGTGTGTGCGCGGGGCGCAAGCCGCCGCGCGGGCCATCTTATCCATCGCTGCCAACGCGCTGTAGCCAGTTGTTTCAGGGCACTTTCAAAGCTCTTCCACACGCCGGGCCGGGTAGCTGTCCCAGGTCTGGCAGCCGGGACATTGCCAGAAATGCTGGCGTGCTTCAAACCCGCAGGCGGCGCAGCGGTAGCGCGTGAGCGGCTTGACGGCGTGCTCCAGCGCGCGCTGGATCTGGGGGTGGAATTCCTCGTGTTCTAGCCGCTCGGTGGCCAGCCATTTGGCGGCGGCCACCAGCGAGCGCTCCTTGTCCAGGTGCTGCACATAGCGCTGGCGGGCGGTGGACGCCGTGGCCTCGGCAGCCAGCTCCATGGTCACCAGGCTTTCGAGCACGTCGAGCGACGGGGCCTGCTCGTAGTGCGCCTGCAGCAGCGCCTGCACCTGCGGCACCTGGCCGGCGGCGGTGGCGGCTTCCACCATCAGCGCGGCAGCCAGCGGCACGGCCGCCGGGTTACGCTCGCCCAGCGTCTGCAGGGTGGACAGCACATCCGCCGGGCGCCCCATCAGCCGCTGCAGCCGGGCCATCTCCACGCGGGGGCGGGCCGCATCCGGTGCCGCTGCCACGGCCTGCTCCAGCAGGGCCTGCGCACCGGGCAGATCGCCCTGGCCGATGAGCGCCAGCGCCTGCTCGCACAGGTAGTGTGCCTGGCGGGTGCTGAAGTCGCCCTGGTCGGCAGCGTGCATCTTTTGCGCGATGGCAGCGGCATGGGGCCAGTCGCGCGAGCGCTCGTAAATGGCCAGCAACGCCAGGCGGGCCTGGGCTTCGAACGGTGTGCCCTCCAGGCGCTGCAGCGCGTCTTCCGCACGGTCCAGCAGGCCGGCCTTGAGAAAATCGAGCGCCAGTGCATGCTGGGCGCGCTCGCGGTCGGTGCGGGAGAGGTCGCCGCGCGAGAGCAGGTGTTCGTGCACGCGCACGGCGCGGTCGTATTCACCGCGGCGGCGAAACAGGTTGCCCAGGGCGAAGTGCAGCTCGGAGGTGTCGGGGTCGTTCTGCACGGCCTCGATGAAAGCGTCGATGGCCTGGTCCTGCTGCTCGTTGAGCAGGAAGTTCAGTCCCTTGAAATACGCCTTGGGGGCGCGCCGGTTTTCGGCGCGCAGCTGGCGCAGGTCAAAGCGCGAGGCCAGCCAGCCCAGCACAAAGGCCACAGGCAGGCCCAGCAGAACCCAGCTGAGGTCAAATTCCATGGACGGAGGGCAGCTCGGACACGGGAGAGGCGGGCGCCGCGCTGCCGCTGGCGGATGGCGTTGCGGCGGGTGCCGTGCTCGCGGGCAGCGGCGATGTCTGTGCACGCCGTGCGGCATTGCGATGGCGCCACCAGCGCGGCACCATGCCCAACACGCCCACGGCCAGGCCAGCGGCAAAGGCGGTCAGCACCACCAGCACCAAGGGCGCGCGCCATTGCGTGCCAAAGAAGAAATGCACCGTGGCGTCTTGCTGGTTGTTCAGCGCAAAGGCGAACAGCGTAAAAAAAATGGCTGCCTTGAGCAGCCACAGGAGGTATTTCATCGGTCTCCCCAGTGGTAGGGCAATTCTAGGCGGTGCGGCCACCCCGGTTTGCCGCCGGGTAGATCCAAAAAATTCAAGCCAAAACAGGCTTCAGCGCTGATCCATCAAGCGCTGGCAGCTATCATTTTTGAATCTTTACGCTGCTGCCGGGTGCGCCCGAGATTTCTTCCATCTCTGCCGTGCGCTTGTCCACGGCTTCGCGCAGGGCCTTGCCGGGTTTGAAGTGTGGCACGCGTTTTTCCGGAATGGCCACGGCCTCGCCGCTGCGCGGGTTGCGGCCCATGCGTGGCGGCCGGTGGTTCACCGAAAAGCTGCCGAACCCCCGGATTTCGATGCGGTGTCCGCGCACCAGCGCATCGCCCACGGCGTCCAGAATGGTCTTGACGGCATATTCGGCATCGCGGTGCGTGAGTTGGCCGAAGCGTGCGGCCAGTTCCTCGACGAGGTCGGAGCGGGTCATGGAGTCTTGGGACATAGGCGGGTGGCCCTTGGGCACGGGGTTGTCTCTCTTCTTCTAGAAAAAAGAGCGGGCGCACAAGGCGCCCGCTCCTTGGCCGGTTCCGAAATCGCTTCCGGGCCGGCCAGCGCTTTTCGCGGCTTACTTTTCCGAGTTGTCCAGCTTGGCGCGCAGCAGGGCGCCCAGGCTGGTCGTGCCGGCGCTTTCGCGGGCAGATTGCTGCGACAGCGACGACATGGCTTCTTGCTGGTCGGCCATGTCCTTGGCCTTGATCGACAGCTGGATGTTGCGGGTCTTGCGATCCACGTTGATCACCACGGCCGTGACTTCGTCGCCTTCCTTCAGCACGTTGCGGGCATCTTCCACGCGGTCGCGGGAGATTTCCGAAGCGCGCAGGTAGCCCACGATGTCTTCGCCGAGGTCGATTTCAGCGCCACGGGCGTCCACGGTCTTGACCTTGCCGGTCACCGTCTGGCCCTTGTCGTTCACGGTCACGAAGGTCGTGAATGGGTCGCCGTCGAGCTGCTTGATGCCCAGCGAGATGCGTTCGCGGTCCACGTCCACGGCCAGCACGATCGCTTCGACTTCCTGGCCCTTCTTGTAGTTGCGCACGGCAGATTCGCCGGGCTCGTTCCACGAGAGGTCGGACAGGTGCACCAGGCCGTCGATGCCGGCAGCCAGGCCCACGAACACGCCGAAGTCGGTGATGGACTTGATGGGGCCCTTCACGCGGTCGCCGCGCTTGGTTTCCTGGGCGAATTCCTGCCAGGGGTTGGCCTTGCACTGCTTCATGCCCAGGCTGATGCGGCGCTTGTCTTCGTCGATTTCCAGGACCATGACTTCGACTTCGTCGCCCAGCGAAACCAGCTTGGCGGGAGCGATGTTCTTGTTGGTCCAGTCCATTTCAGACACGTGCACCAGGCCTTCGATGCCGGGTTCGAGTTCGACGAACGCGCCGTAGTCGGCAATGTTCGTGATCTTGCCGAACAGGCGCGTACCTTGGGGGTAGCGGCGGTTCACGCCCATCCAGGGATCGTCGCCCATTTGCTTCAGACCCAGCGAGACACGGTTCTTCTCGGTGTCGAACTTCAGGATCTTGGCGGTGATTTCCTGACCAGCCGTCACCACTTCGGAAGGGTGACGCACGCGGCGCCATGCCATGTCGGTGATGTGCAGCAGGCCGTCGATGCCGCCCAGGTCCACGAACGCACCGTATTCGGTGATGTTCTTGACCACGCCCTGCACGATGGAGCCTTCCTTCAGGGTTTCCATCAGCTTGGCGCGCTCTTCGCCCATGGAGGCTTCCACCACGGCGCGGCGGCTCAGCACCACGTTGTTGCGCTTGCGGTCGAGCTTGATGACCTTGAATTCCAGGGTCTTGTTTTCGTAAGGCGTCAGGTCCTTGATCGGACGCGTGTCGATCAGCGAACCGGGCAGGAAGGCGCGGATGCCGTTGACCAGCACCGTGAGGCCGCCCTTGACCTTGCCGCTGGTGGTGCCGGTGACGAATTCGCCGGATTCCAGGGCCTTTTCCAGGCTCATCCACGAAGCCAGGCGCTTGGCGGTGTCGCGCGACAGGATGGTGTCGCCGTAGCCGTTTTCGATGGAGCCAATGGCCACCGACACGAAGTCACCCACTTGGACTTCGACTTCGCCCTTGTCGTTCTTGAACTCTTCCAGCGGCACGTACGCTTCGGACTTGAGGCCGGCGTTCACGACCACGAAGTTGTGCTCGACGCGCACGACTTCAGCGGTGATGACTTCGCCAGGGCGCATTTCCGTGCGCTGCAGGGATTCTTCAAAAAGGGCGGCAAAAGATTCGGACATGTGTTTCCTTGCCACAAACAGGATTCCGGCAGCACCATTGCTGTCGTTTTTATAGCTGCTTGCGGTGGTTTTTTGCGGTGAAACCGCGGGTTAGGTTAATGATCCACACCACCTGTGCGCTGGCGCGCGAGAGGGGCGGCGTGGGCCTGTGGCAGGGCCTTGAAGCCTTGCCTGGAGCCCGAAGGCTCCACGTTGTCAGCCCTTTGCAGCAGCTGCGAAGGGCTGGCGCTCCTGCCACCAGGCCAGCACCTTTTCGACGGCTTCATCAATCGTCAAATCGGAGTTGTCCAGGACCAGGGCGTCCTGCGCGGGCTTGAGGGGTGCCACCGGGCGAGAGCTGTCTCGCAGGTCGCGTGCCTCCAGGTCCGCACGAAGGTCGTCGATATTAGCCGAAAAACCCTTTGAAATCAACTGTTTATAACGGCGCTCGGCCCGGCAGGCGGCGCTGGCCGTGAGGTAGACCTTCAGCGGGGCCGACGGAAAGATCACGGTGCCCATGTCGCGCCCGTCCGCCACCAGCCCCGGCAGGCGCCGGAAGCTGTGCTGCAGCGCCACCAAAGCGAGCCGCACGGCGGGCAGGGCGGACACGCGCGAGGCGTTCATGCCGGCCTCTTCGGTGCGGATGGCCTCGGTCACGTCGTCGCTGGCCAGCCACACCCGGCCGCCCTCGAAGCGCACGGGCAGGGTTTCGGCCATGTGCGCGATGCGGGCCTCGTGCGCCGCATCGATCTGCAGGCCCGCGCGAAGGGCCGCCAGCGCGGTGATGCGGTACATGGCGCCCGAATCGAGAAAGCGGTAGCCCAGCCGTTGCGCCACGGCGGCGGCCACCGTGCCCTTGCCCGAGGCCGTGGGGCCGTCGATGCAGATCACGGGCACCTGCTGGGTGGCGGTGTGGGCGACCGAGAACAGCGTCTCGAAATAGTCCGGAAAGGTCTTGGCCACGCACTTGGGGTCTTCGATGCGCACGGGCACGCCGGCCGGGTTGAAGGCCGCGAGCGAGAAGCACATGGCCACCCGGTGGTCGTCATAGGTGTGAATGCTGGCGGCGCGCCAGTCCTGCACGCGGGCCTGGGGCGTCACGCGGATGAAGTCGTCGCCTTCTTGCACCGTGGCGCCCAGCTTGCGCAGTTCCGTCGCCATGGCGACGATGCGGTCGGTTTCCTTCACGCGCCAGCTCGCGATGTTGCGCAGGGTGGTCGTGCCCTCGGCGTACAGCGCCATCACCGCCAGCGTCATGGCAGCGTCAGGGATGTGGTTGCAGTCCAGCTCGATGGACTTCAGCGGCCAGGCACCGCGCTCGACCTGCAGCCAGTTGGGGCCGCCCGTGACCTGCGCGCCCATGGCGCGGGCCGCCTCCACAAAGCGGATGTCACCCTGGATCGAATCCAGCCCCACGCCCTGAATTTTGATGCCTTTTTGGCCTTCAGCGCTTGCTGCTATTGCGCCAAGTGCTATGAAATAGCTAGCGGATGAAGCGTCAGCCTCCACATGGATGGTGCCGGGCGACTGGTAGCGGCAGCCCGCAGGAATGGTGAAGCGTTGCCAGTTGTCGTGCTGCACGCGGATGCCGAAGCGGCCCAGCAGCTCCAGCGTGATGGCGATATAGGGCTTGGAGATCAGCTCGCCCACCACGTCGATCACGACATCCTGCGCGCCCGCCGCCAGCGGCAGCGCCATGAGCAGCGCGGTGAGGAACTGGCTGGACACATCGCCGCGCACGCGGATGGGTGCGGCCAGCGCCAGGGCCGGGACGCCCTGGCCCTGCGCGATGCGCAGGGGCGGGTAGCCCTCGTTGCCCAGGTAGTCGATGTGGCACCCCAGCTGGCGCAGCGCATCGACCAGGTCGCCGATCGGCCGCTCGTGCATGCGCGGCACGCCGGACAGCTCGAACTCGCCGCCCAGCAAGGCCAGCGCTGCAGTCAGCGGCCGCATGGCCGTGCCGGCGTTGCCCATGAAGAGCTTGGCGGGCGACAGGGGGGTGCGCCCCCCCAGCCCCGTGATGTGCACCGTGCTGCCGCCCACCTCGTCCACCGTGCAGCCGATCTGGCGCAGGGCATCCAGCATCACGCGCGTGTCGTCCGAGGCCAGCAGGTCGTGCACCGTGGTCGTGCCGTTGCTCAACGCCGCCAGCAGCAGCACGCGATTGGAAATGCTCTTGGAGCCCGGCAGGTGCACTTCGCCCGCGGCGGCTTGCAGGGGAGGCAGATCAAGAAATGCGGTGCTGTACATCGGTGTGATTCGTCCATTGAACTCAAAGAGAGCATCCGGAGGCCGGTTGCCAGCAGCCTGTTGCCAAGGCCAGAGCGTCGCGCGACCGGCGCGTCCCCTGCCCGTGCACCCGTGCACCCGGGGAGCTGGCCTTGCCGGGCCGCCGGGTGCGTCCCCCTTGTGGGAAGGCGCCGCAGTCGACTCAAAAGGGTTATCGGCGCTTTGCGCCCATGCGCCAGTGCGCGCGCGTTTCGCTGGCCAGCGTCACCATGTCTTCCAGGGCCTGGGCGTCGCCGTCCTGCATCGCCTTTTCGAGGTTGCGCAAGGCCTGCTGGAACAGTTTGGACTGGGCAATCAGCTCTTCACGGTTGGACAGCAGGATGTCGCGCCAGACCTTCGGATCGCTGGCGGCGATGCGCGTGAAATCGCGGAACCCCGGGCCCGCCAGCGACAGAAAATCGTCCCCCGTGGACTGGCCCGTGATGCTGTTCATCATCGCGAAAGCGAGCAGGTGCGGCAGGTGGCTGACGGCCGCGAAAGCGGCGTCGTGCGACTCGGGCGACATGCTGGAGACGCGGCTGCCCAGGGCTGCCCAGATCTCCTCGGCCTTTTGCAACTGCGCCGTATAGGTACGCTCGGTGGGGGTCAGGATGACTTGGCGGCCGCTGTAGAGCTCGGCCTCGGCATGCTCCACGCCCGACACTTCGCGCCCCGTGATGGGGTGGGCGGGCACGAACGAGCCTACCTGGTCGCGCAGCGCGCGCTGGGCGGCCTGCACCACGTCGGCCTTGGTCGAGCCCACGTCCATGATCAGCATCTGGGGCGTGACCAGGTGCTTGATGGCCTTGAGCGTGGCCTCGGTGGCCGCCACCGGAACGGCCACCAGCACGACGTCGGCGCCGGCCACCGCGAGCAGGGCGGAGGGGGCCTCCACATCGATCACGCCCAGCTGGCGCGCACGGTCGGTGGTGGACGGCGACTTGCTGTAGCCCACCACGCGCTTGACGAGCCCGGCCTTCTTCATGGCCAGGGCGAACGAGCCGCCCATGAGCCCGCAGCCAATCAGTCCCAATTGTTCAAACATGCTGGCGGCTCCTTACGAGGACACGGGATACGTCCCCAGGACCTTGTAGAACGCGCACAGGCTGCGCAGCTCTTCCAGGGCCCGCGCGACATGGGGCTGGGCGGGATGGCCGTCGAGGTCGATGTAGAAGTAGTACTCCCACTGGCCCGTGCGGGCGGGGCGCGATTCGAAACGGGTCATGGACACGCCGTGGGACTTGAGCGGCACGAGCAGGTCATGCACGGCGCCGGGCCGGTTGGGCACGGACACCACGAGGCTGGTGCAGTCCTTGCCCGAGGGCGGCGGCGTCTGCAGCGTGTGCGGCAGGCAGATGATGGCAAAGCGCGTGCGGTTGTAGGCGTCGTCCTGGATGGCGTGGGCCACGATGTGCAGGCCGAACTGCGTGGCCGCACGTTCGCTGGACAGCGCCGCCCAGGACGGGTTGGTGGTGGCCAGGCGCGCGCCTTCGGCATTGCTGGACACGGGGCGCCGCTCGGCATGCGGCAGGTGCTTGGACAGCCAGGCCTGGCACTGGGCCAGGGCCTGCGGGTGGGCCAGCACCACGTCAATGCCGTCGAGCGAATTGCTGGTGCGCAGCAGGTTGTGCCGTACCAGCAGGCTCACCTCGCCCACCACGTGGGTGGGGGTGTGCAAAAAGAGGTCGAGCGAGCGCGTGACCACGCCTTCGGTGGAGTTTTCCACCCCCACCACGCCGTACTGGGCGCTGCCTGCCGCCGTGGCGTGGAACACCTCGTCGAAGTTGGCGCAGTACATCAGGTCGGCGGCGCCACCGAAGAATTCGATGGCGGCCTGCTCGCAGAAGGTGCCCTCGGGGCCGAGCACGGCCACGCGCTGGGGCGATTCGAGCGCCAGGCAGGCCGACATGATCTCGCGCCAGATGGCCGCCACGTGGGGGCCTTTGAGCGGGCCGGGGTTGGCGTGGGTGATCTTGTCGATGACCTGGGCCACGCGGTCGGGGCGGAAGAATGGGGTGCCCTCGCGCTTCTTGACTTCGCCCACCTGTTCGGCCACCAGCGCCCGCTGGTTCAGCAGGGTCAGGAGTTGCTGGTCAATGCTGTCGATCTGCACGCGCAGGCTGGCGAGGTCGGGGGAGGCTTGCGGGTTGTTCATGGGCAATGGGGTGCGGGCAGGCGGTGGAACCAACGTGGGGGCGGAGGCGCACGCAGGCTGTGCGGCGGCGCCACGGCGCGTCAGGCCTGCTTTTGTTCAAATTCTCGCATGTAGTCCACCAGGGCCTGCACGCCTTCGATCGGCATGGCGTTGTAGATGCTGGCGCGCATGCCCCCCACGGACTTGTGGCCCTTGAGTTGCAGCAGGCCGCGTTCCCTCGCGCCGGCCAGGAAGGCATCGTTGCGGCTTTCGTCGCGCAGGAAGAAGGGAATGTTCATGCGCGAGCGGCAGGTCACGGCCACCTTGTTCACATACAGCTGCGACTGGTCGATGGCGTTGTAGAGCAGGCGGGCCTTGGCGATGTTGCGCTGCTCCATGGCGGCCACGCCGGTGAAGGCGCCTTCCTGCTGGCGCTTGAGCCACTGGAAGGTGAGCCCCGCCATGTAGATGCCCCAGGTCGGCGGGGTGTTGTACATCGACTGGTTGTCGGCCACGACACGATAGTCAAAAGCGGTGGGGCAGGCGGGCAGGGCGTGGCCCAGCAGGTCGTCACGCACCACCACCAGCGTGAGCCCGGCCGGGCCCAGGTTCTTCTGTGCGCCGCCAAATGCCAGCCCGACACGCGACCAGTCCACGGGCCGCGACGCGACATGTGACGAGAAATCAACCACCAGTGGCGCGTCACTGCCCAGCGATTTCAGGTCGGGAAGTTCGTGGAACTCGATGCCGTTGATGGTCTCGTTGCTGCACAGGTGCAGGTAGCTCGCGCCGCGGCTCACCGTCCACGAGGCAGGGTCGGGCAGCGTGGTGAAGCCGGATTCTTCGCCCGTGGCCACCACATTCACTTCGGAGGCGTACTTGCGTGCTTCCTTCTGCGACTTGTGGCTCCAGCTGCCGGTCACCACAAAGTCCACCACGCCTGCCCGCGACAGGTTCAGCGGCACGATGGCGTTCTCTGCCAAGCCGCCGCCCTGCATGAAAAGAATCCTGAAGTGGGCCGGCACGGCCAGCAGTTCGCGCAAGTCGGCTTCGGCCTGTTCGTAGATGGACAAGAACTCCTTGCCCCGGTGGCTCATCTCCATCACGCCCATGCCGCTGCCATGCCAGTCCAGCATCTCGGCCGCAGCCTGCTGCAGCACTTCGGTGGGAATGGCGGCCGGCCCGGCCGAGAAGTTGTAGGGGCGTGTCATGAAAAACTCAAACAAAATAGCCTTTGGCGCTTATCCAGTAAGCGCTGAAAGCTCTGATTTTGATAGCATCGGCGACGGTGCTTGCATGCAGGGTCGCCGGGTGGGCTTGGGGGCGTCTCAGGCGTCCGGAGCTGCGGGTGCATCGCCGGGGGGCAGAGAGCCGCCGCCGGCGGGGTCGTCCGCTTCCGCATCGGCGTCCGCCATGTTGGCGTCGTTCTCCACGATGCGCTGCAGCCCGCTGAGTTGGGAGCCTTCATCCAGCGCAATCAGGGTCACGCCCTGCGTGGCGCGGCCCAGCTCGCGGATCTCGCTCACGCGGGTGCGCACCAGCACGCCCTTGTCGGTGATCAGCATGATCTCGTCGTCGGCATGCACCAGCGTGGCGGCCACCACCTTGCCGTTGCGCTCGCTCTGCTGGATCGCAATCATGCCCTTGGTGCCCCGGCCGTGGCGGGTGTATTCGGTGATGGGGGTGCGCTTGCCGTAGCCGTTTTCGGTGGCCGTGAGCACGCTCTGCTGCTCGTCCTCGGCCACCAGCATGGCGATGACGGACTGGCCTTCCGGCAGGTCCATGCCCCGCACGCCACGGGTGTTGCGGCCCAGAGCGCGCACATCGTTCTCGTCAAAGCGCACGGCCTTGCCGCCGTCACTGAACAGCATCACGTCGTGCTTGCCATCAGTCAGTGCGGCGCCGATCAGGTAGTCGCCCTCGTCCAGGTTGGCCGCGATGATGCCGCCCTTGCGCGGGTTGCTGAACTCGTCCAGCGCCGTCTTTTTCACGGTGCCCATGCTGGTCGCCATGAACACGTAGCGGTCGGCCGGGAAGGTGCGCATGTCGCCCGTGAGCGGCAGCACCACGTTGATCTTCTCGCCGTCCTGCAGCGGGAACATGTTGACGATGGGCCGCCCGCGCGAGCCGCGCGAACCGGCAGGCACTTCCCACACCTTGAGCCAGTACAGGCGGCCCCGGTTGGAGAAGCACAGGATGTAGTCGTGCGTGTTGGCAATGAAGAGCTGGTCGATCCAGTCGTCTTCCTTGGTGGCCGTGGCCTGCTTGCCGCGCCCGCCGCGCTTCTGTGCCCGGTATTCAGACAGCGGCTGGCTCTTGATGTAGCCCGTGTGGCTGAGCGTGACCACCATGTCGGTGGGCGTGATCAGGTCTTCGGTGGAAAGATCCTGCGCGCTGTATTCAACGATGGAGCGGCGCGTGCCCAGCTTGTGCTGGCCGAACTCCTGCTTGATGGAGGTGAGTTCCTCGCCAATGATGGTGGAGACGCGCTCGGGCTTGGCCAGGATGTCCAGCAGGTCTTCGATGACCGCCATGACTTCCTTGTATTCGGCCACGATCTTGTCCTGCTCCAGGCCGGTGAGGCGCTGCAGGCGCATCTGCAGAATCTCTTGCGCCTGGGTGTCCGACAGGCGGTACAGGCCGTCCTGGCCCATGCCGAACTCGCGCTCCAGCCCTTCGGGACGGTAGTCGTCGGCACTGACCACGCCGCCGTCCTCCCGCGTGCGGGTCAGCATATCGCGCACCAGCTTGCTGTCCCACGAGCGAGCCATCAGCTCGGCCTTCGCCACCGGCGGTGTGGGCGCATTGCGGATGATGGCAATGAAATCGTCGATGTTGGCCAGCGCCACGGCCAGGCCTTCCAGCACATGGCCCCGGTCGCGCGCCTTGCGCAGTTCGAACACCGTGCGGCGGGTCACCACCTCGCGGCGGTGCTGCAGGAAGACGCTGATCAGATCCTTCAGGTTGCACAGGCGGGGCTGGCCGTCGATCAGCGCCACCATGTTCATGCCGAAGGTGTCCTGCAGCTGCGTCTGCTTGTACAGGTTGTTGAGCACCACTTCGGGCACCTCGCCCCGCTTAAGCTCGATCACCAGGCGCATGCCGGATTTGTCGGATTCGTCCTGGATGTGGCTGATGCCCTCGATCTTCTTCTCGTGCACCAGCTCGGCCATGCGCTCCTGCAGCGTCTTCTTGTTGACCTGGTAGGGCAGCTCATCGACGATGATCGCCTGGCGCTGGCCGCGGTCGATGTCCTCGAAGTGGCACTTGGCCCGCATCACCACCTTGCCGCGGCCGGTGCGGTAGCCGTCCTTCACGCCATTGATGCCGTAGATGATGCCGGCGGTGGGGAAGTCGGGCGCAGGGATGATCTCCATCAGCTCGTCGATGGACGTTTCCGGGTGGCGCAGCATGTGCAGACACGCATCCACCACCTCGTTGAGGTTGTGCGGGGGAATATTGGTGGCCATGCCCACCGCAATCCCGGACGAGCCATTGACCAAAAGATTGGGCAGCTTGCTGGGTAATACCAGCGGTTCTTTTTCGCTGCCGTCGTAATTGGGCCCGAAATCGACCGTTTCCTTGTCAATATCGCCCAGCATTTCATGGGCGATTTTGGCCAGGCGAATTTCGGTATAACGCATTGCCGCCGCGTTGTCTCCATCCACCGACCCAAAATTGCCCTGACCATCAACCAGCATGTGGCGCAGAGAGAAATCCTGCGCCATGCGAACGATGGTGTCATACACCGCAGAATCGCCGTGGGGGTGGTATTTACCGATCACGTCGCCCACGATACGGGCCGATTTCTTGTACGGGCGGTTCCAGTCGTTGTTGAGCTCATGCATGGCATAGAGCACACGCCGATGCACAGGCTTCAAGCCATCACGCGCGTCAGGCAGAGCCCGCCCCACAATCACGCTCATCGCGTAGTCGAGGTAACTGCGCCGCATCTCCTCTTCAAGGCTGATGGGCAGGGTTTCTTTGGCAAACTGGGTCATTGGGACGGCGTTGGGCGGCAGGAGGCAGCCATTTTAGGGCTAAGACCGTGTAGCGACAGCGCAACATATCAACCCAATTCCGGTTTTGTCCTACGGGCCCCACACCGGCGCCCCCGCTTTTGCGCTGTTACGTATGGCACAATCGTTTGAACGTTTTGGGTGGTGGTCACCCCAGGCGTCCTGATTCGCAGCGCGGCTGCGGCTTTTTCCCCAAGAGGAGAACCATGAAGAAACTGAACAAAGTGGCGATGTTGTTTGCCTCTGCAGCGCTCGCAACCGCCGCTGGCGCACAAACCATTGACAACTGGAGAAACGCTTCGGGCGTGGTCTGGAAGAACGGTACCAACGAATACTGCTGGCGCAATGCCAACTGGACGCCCGCAACGGCTGCTCCAGGTTGCGACGGTGCCATCGTTGCTGCCGCTCCTGCTCCTGCTGCCGCACCTGCGCCTGCTGCTGCTCCGGCTCCTGCCGCTGCTCCGGCTCCCGCTCCAGCACCAGCACCTGCAGTGGCCACCAAGGTGACTTACGCTGCCGACGCTTTCTTCGATTTCGACAAGTCCGTGCTCAAGCCCGAAGGCAAGGCCAAGCTGGACGATCTGGTCTCCAAGGTCAAGGGCATCAACCTGGAAGTCATCATCGCCGTGGGTCACACCGACTCCATCGGTACCGATGCTTACAACCAGAAGCTGTCGGTGCGCCGTTCTGAAGCCGTGAAGGCTTACCTGGTGTCCAAGGGCATCGAAAAGAACCGCGTCTACACCGAAGGCAAGGGCGAAAAGCAACCAGTGGCCGACAACAAGACCGCTGAAGGCCGTGCCAAGAACCGCCGCGTGGAAATCGAAGTGGTGGGCACCCGCGCTTCGCGCTAATCCACTCTGCGATTGGTATCAAAAAGCCCCGGAAACGGGGCTTTTTTACTTCCCGGTTGGCGTTCTTGATAGCGGTGGTGCTGACATGTACGCCTTCATGGGCTTGAGGGTCAAAGCATTGCGAATTCATTGGGTTCAAAGTTCACGCACAATCGCCGCATGACCGACGCCACAATTAATGCTGATCCCGCCGAGCTGGCGAAGTTTTCGGAACTGGCCCATCGGTGGTGGGACCCTGACAGCGAGTTTCGCCCCCTGCATCAAATCAATCCGCTGCGCCTGGATTGGATCCAAGGCTTGGCGGGACTTGCCGGCAGCAAGGTGCTGGATGTGGGCTGTGGCGGCGGCATATTGGCTGATTCGATGGCCCGAAAGGGTGCGCAGGTTCTCGGCATTGACCTGGCTCAAAAGGCGCTGCGCGTGGCGCAGCTTCACGCGCTCGAAGCGCAGACCCCTAATGTGCAGTACCGCGAGATCAGTGTGGAAGCGCTAGCCGTGGAGCAGCCGGCATCGTTCGATGTCGTGACTTGCATGGAAATGCTGGAACATGTGCCTGATCCCGCCTCGGTGGTAAGGGCCTGCGCGCAGCTGGTCAAACCTGGCGGGTGGGTGTTCTTTTCCACCATCAATCGCAACGCCAAAGCATTCATGCTGGCGATCGTCGGGGCCGAGTACGTCCTCAACATGCTCCCCAGGGGCACGCACGAATACGCAAAGATGATCCGCCCCAGCGAGCTGGCATCCAGTTGCCGTGCCGCCGGGCTGCAAGTGCTCCATACGCGAGGTTTGGAATACAACCCGTTATCCCGGCGCTACTGGCTGAGCGCGGACACCAGCGTGAACTACCTGTTTGCCACCCGACGCGCGGTCGAGTGAAAGGGCGCCTATGTTTGTGAATGTTCGTGCGGTCTTGTTTGACCTCGACGGAACCTTGATCGACAGTGCTCCCGACCTCGGCGCAGCGGCAGACAAAATGCGCACCGACAGGGGCCTGCCATCCCTGCCCCTCGATCATTACCGCCCCATGGCCGGTGCGGGCGCGCGGGGAATGCTGGGCACAGCGTTTGACATGGCGCCTGATCATCCGGACTTTGCATCGATGCGGGAAGAGTTCTTTGTGAACTACGAAGCGAGGATGACGGTTCTCACGCGGGTGCTTGATGGCGTGGAGCCTCTGGTGAACCAACTGGTGCAGCGCCACATGGCGTGGGGCATCGTTACCAACAAGGCATCGCGTTTTACCGATCCGCTGACACGCTCGATACCGCTGTTCCGCACGGCCGGTGCCGTGGTGAGTGGAGATACCACACCCCATTCCAAGCCGCATCCTGCGCCGCTCCTGGAGGCCGCAGCGCGTCTGGGCGTTGCGCCGCAGGAGTGCGTTTTTGTGGGCGACGACGAACGGGATATCGTTGCAGGGCATGCTGCTGGAATGGGGACGGTGGCTGCGATGTATGGCTATCTCGGCGTGCAGTCCGACACGCAAGCCTGGGGCGCACATGCCGCAATTAAAAATCCCCTGCAGCTCTTGCAATTGCTTGGAGCGCCGTAAAATAGGGATTCTGGGGCTGTCCTGGTTTCGACGTGGGTTCGGAATCGGTGTGGTGCATGTCGAGCTTGAGTCACGCTCGTAAATCTCGATTTAACAAACTAACTGCAAACGACGAACGTTTCGCACTCGCTGCTTAATTGCCAGTGAGCCTTGCAACAGTTGGCCGATGGGCTGGGCAAGGGGGTTCTGAGCAATCAGGGCCTCCCGGCTGCAAGGATAATTACATGGGCTGGCTTTGATCCGGGTACCTTGGGTCAAGGCGAGAAAATAGGGTGCTGGCGGCCTGTGTAGCGTGCGACTGCGCGACACAGGCGGCGAGATTCAAAACAGACCGCTAAACATGTAGATCTGCCCGATAAAGGCTTGCGGACGCGGGTTCAATTCCCGCCAGCTCCACCATATACAAGGGCTCGGATAGTCTCCGGGCCCTTTTTCCTGCCTGAAATCCCCGCGCCACGCGGGGTTCCGGCCACCGGTGCTGCGGGTGGCCTGCTGCCGAAACGCCTGAAATCGGCCACTTTCTCGGCCAGAGCCGTCTCTATTCTCCGTTTGGCCTGCGGGTAGGCGCAGATGGTGGTCTAGCAAAATCAACAACTTACGCGTGCCGGTTCATCGTCAACCAAGGCCACCGGTCAGGCATCGAACAACAGCCAGAGCATCTCCCGCAGCACCCCCAGCCGGTGGGCAGCGAGTGAATCGGACCCTTGCAGCGAAAATGTAGTCCATGACCAACAAGAAGAAAATCGCCGCCGATCTGCAATCAGCCCTGTCTGGGCAGAGCCCACTGAGCATTGACCTGTACGTTGAAGTTCTGGCCGACTATGAGGACGAACTCAAAGCGTCGCTGGACAAGGACGCCGATGATGCCCTGCTGTGCATGCTGGCCGACGACGGTGACGTAGCGATGATGGTCATCGACTGGAACGGCAGCATCTACCGGAATGAAAACGCGCTGAAGAAGCTGCAGGCCATGTGGAGGCATAGCTTCGACACCAATGTGCAGACCCTAGTGCCCATACTCAGCGATCACATCAGCCAGAAAAACCTGGGGGTGGCGGGCATCAAATGGTTGCCCGCATCCACCGATTGAAGCGGGCCGACGAACGGCTGACCTGTTTACGAATCGAACGCGGCCACCACCTCCCGCTGCGCCACCCAGTCGGTCGGAAGTGGGTTCCGTTGGAACCACAGCAGGCTCATGCACTTGGGCTGCTGCCCGGACAGGATGCTCTGGATGATGGCGGGCTCCAGCAGGGTAAGTCGCAGCAGTTCGTTGACGGTCGAGTGGTGCAGTCCTTCGCGTTGGGCGATCTCACTGCCGCTGCCGACCACGCCGTCGTCGAGCAACTGCTGCCAGTAGAAGGCCCGCGTCAGCGCCACCAGCAAGGGCTGGTCGATCTGGGTCGCCACTTTCCCCGGTGTCTCGACTTGCCCATCGGGTCGCACCACCACCTTGCTGGCACCGCGTTTCCGGATTTTCAGCGGGATGAATGTCGTGAGCTTGACCCGTCCGCCATCCCGGCGTTCGCGGGCGACTGGCGTGCCGGTGGCACTGACCTTGGGTTTCATGCCAACTCCTCCATCTGCTCCCATTCCTGCAATTCCGCGCCTATGGTGCCGGGCACCAACTCACCGGCCAGTTCGTGCCAGCCCTGATCGCGCCAGATGATTTCCAGCCCGCCATCGGCAATCACCGCACGCTCGATCAGCAACTGCGCCAGTCGGCATTGTTCGGCGGGGAAAAGCTGCTGCCACATCGCAGCCAGATTGCGCATCGGCAGCACCACTTGGGGTTCGGTCAGATCAGGCCGAATCTGCCGCATCCGATCACACACCGACTGCACGACGTGCGGGGCCGACAGCGCCGCTACGATCTGCTGCGTGACCAATTCCTCGATGGGTGCCGCCGGCAACGGTCCGTGGCTGCTGGCCCACGCACCGAAGCGCCGGTGCTTGACCGGCGTGTAGTACCGATACGTCTTGCCCTTCTTGACCGTGTAGCTGGGCACCAGCCGTTCGCCATCGGGTGTGAACAGCAGGCCACGTAGCAAAACGGGTTCACGGATTTTGTCGTTGGTGTCGCGCCGCCGTTCGATGCCATCGGTGGCAATCAGTGCGTGCACGGCATCCCACTGCGCCTGGGTGATGATGGCCTGATGCTGGCCGGGGAAGCTTTGGCCCTTGTGGACAATGTCGCCCAGGTACATCCGGTTGTGCAGCATCTTGTAGATGGTCTGCTTCGTGAAAGACTTGCCACCCTTGGTGACCACGCCTTCCGCGCCGTAGGCCTTGGCCATCAGTGTGGCCGAGCGCATCGTCGCGAAATCATCGAAGATGCGGCGGACCAGCGTGGCCTCCGTTTCATTCACGATCAGCAGCCGATCCCGCACGTCGTACCCCAGCGGCAGCGGCCCGCCCATCCACATCCCCTTGGCCTTGCTGGCGGCGATCTTGTCGCGTATGCGCTCGCCGGTGACTTCCCGCTCGAACTGTGCGAAGGACAGCAGGACATTGAGCATCAGTCGGCCCATCGATGTGGCCGAATTGATCTGCTGGGTGACGGCGCTGAAGCTGACGCGGTGGCGGTCGAAAACATCCACCATTCGCGCGAAATCCGCCAGCGAGCGTGACAGCCGGTCGATCTTGTAGACGACCACGATATCGACCTTGCCCATCTGGATGTCAGCCATCAGGCGCTTCAAGGCAGGCCGTTCCATATTGCCACCAGAGAAACCGCCATCCTCGTAGTCATCGGCCACGGCGATCCAGCCTTCGGCACGCTGGCTGGCAATAAATGCGTGCCCGGCTTCCTTCTGGGCATCGATGGAATTGAAAGACTGGTCCAAGCGTTCGTCGCTGGAGACGCGGCAGTACACCGCGCAGCGTTTTGGGGGCACAAGCAGGGGTGCGTTCATTGACCATCCCCCTTGCCATCACGCAGACCAAAGAACTTCGGCCCATTCCATCGCGTGCCGGTGATGTGGCGGGCCGCCGCCGACAGGCTCTTGAACACCTGTCCGTTGAGTTCGTACAGGCCATCGGGCGTGACGGTCACGCGATGCTGACGTTCATCCCATTCGCGGACTAGCGTGGTGCCGGGCATCAACAAGGTCTGCGCGCTGCGGCCGACACTGGTTTTGATCTTGGAGTGCTTGGCACCGGCCTCAACCAGCATCTTGCGCACGTTGGTGGGCAGCGCGCCGTAGGCCTGTTCCTGGATACGGTAGACCAGACGTGATTCGACGTAATTGCGGTTGCGGTGGCTTGGCCGCCGGGGAAAGTGCTGATCCCACAGCGCCCAGAGATCGGCCATCGGCAGGGAAGGCAGCGCGGCCAACTGGGCCGAGATGGGCGCGGCCGGGCCACCCGTGTTCTTGTTATCTGTCATTACACAAACTCCTGTTGTTGAGACAGGTCCATGAACGCGCTGTGGCGACCAGAAGCCAAGTCAAACCGCGCTCTGGCCAACGTCATCGACCTGACCTGTCGCTACGTCGAAACGCTCTCCCAGCAGGGTCTGCGCACGCCCTCTGCGTTTGTCCTTGACGCCCAGGATGTAGACCTCGCCGTTCCAGACCCCGCAGGCCACGTCGGTGTCTTCAGCGTCGGCGGGCAGCAACCAGCCGGTGATACCCTCGGGCAGTTGCAGCAGATCCTCCGGCGCGTGGATGGGCCAGCGCATCGACTCCTGGTGTCGGTCGGCAAACTGCAGAATCTCTGGCGGTGTGCCGGGGAAGTTGTCTTGGCTGAGGATCGGAATCCAGGCCAACAGCTGCCCGCTGGCAAGCCAGCCGTGCACGCGCTGCGCGACCTCTGGGTCGTAGTGGGCCAGTGGCTGGCCGGAGATGGTGTCGTTGTTGTTGATCGTGGTGGTCATTTCATTTCCTTGAAAGCTGGTAACCCGGCGCATCGCCGGGTGGTAACCGAGGTGGTAACTGGTAACCCCGTTTCGGGGCCTGTCACTGGCGGGGCAGCGCGCTCGCGCCCCCCGTATTGCTTTACGGCGAGGAAGGACCCAATTCGCCTGTGGGCAGGTCGCGTGACGATCAAGGCGCTGGCATTTCTGCCGCCAGTGCATCGCTGGCTGCTTCGATCAGACCGCGCGGAATCTCAACCGGGAAGCGACTTTCGTCGTGGTGGTAGTTGATCTGGCGCCGGGCCGCCGAGGCGCGAGCCAGCGCGTTCATGACCGGCATCAACTGTTCGTGCAGCTCGATTTCGGCCATCGCCGCACGGCAGTGGATGAAGTGATCCCTCGCCTTGCGCACGGCATCGGGCAGCCCAGCCAGTTGGCCCTGAATCGCATCACGCTGGCGTTCAAGTTCAGCCTGCGATGCACGGGTGATGCGCAGCTCCACCTCCAGCTTGGTCAGGTTTTCAGGCACGACGAATTCGGCTTCGGTGTCCAGCAGCGTCCGCGATGCCGACTTCGTCTCGACCGCAAGGCGCGCTTGGAGGTCCGCCAGCCGCTTGGCGATCTTGGCCAGATGGCCATCGACCGTTTGCGCTTCAGCGGTGAGCGCCTTGCGTTGCGCCATCAGATCGTCAAGCTGTTTGCGGGCCAGCGCGAAGCGCTCGGGCGTGGCCAGGACCTGCTGCAGCGGACGCAGTTGGCTCTCCAGGTTGGACACTTTCGACTTCAGCCTTTCCATCCGCTGGTTCGCCTCGCAGAGGACGGGCCAGTGGGCTTTGGCGGCCGGTGGCGTGTTCATCGACATCGAGCCAGCGGCATCACGCAGCCGGTTTTGCTTCTCGCGTGCCGCAGCGTGCTCCGCTTCCGCCTCAGCCAATTCGGCCTTGAGGGGCGTGAGTTCCAGATTGAGCGCCTCGTGCTCAGACTTGATCTTGTCGAGGTAGGGGTTGGACTTCTTGCTGAACGGGTTCAGTTTCATGGTGGTGGTCTCCGGGTTTGATTAGGGGTGGACGGGTGTCAAGCGGGATACAGGGCGTCGCCAGGCCGCGCGACGGTGCTGACCCACAGGCCTGGGCCGACTTGCTTTTTGATGCCGACCGGCGCGCCGGGGCGGCGTGGATGGCTGGTGGCCTGCCAGCCGTGATGCGGGCTGGAGTGGCAGGTCATCGCCGCAATCGCGGCGGCCAGCGGGGACAGTTGCGTCGCGGCAGTGGTGGATGGGCTGGTTGCCTGCGGCGTGATGCCGAGGGCCTTGGCCCAGACGGGGTGCAAATTGGGATTACTCACGGTGAGCTCCATATCGAGTGCCGCCCACTGAGGAGTGGGTGACGCCGGGCGGCGTGGCGTACAAAGTTCGGGAAGGCGGATTCGCAGGCTTCGCATCGCTTTGCGAAGCCACAAATCCAGCACTGACGCGGGTTTTCGCGTCATTCGCAGAATTCGCAGGCGTGGTGTGTGGACGGCGCGTTTCATCACACCGCCACCAACTGGAAGGCCTCTTTGGCCGTGGGGTGCTCGGCGGGCGCCACCCAGCCGTGCTGGACCAGGACGTGGAGCACCTTGCGGGCGGCGCCTGCGCTGCGTATAGCCGACGGGCCCTTGCGGTAGATCTCGGCCATCGGAATGACCCGGCCTGGCCCCATCTTGTCGCGCAGCCAGTTCAATACCTCTTGCGCCAGCTTCAGTTCTGCGGTGACCTGACCAGCACCCCACAGGCGCAAGGCCTCTGCCAGGTAGTGCTGCATCAGCAGGGCTGCGCGGTCGATGTGGTTGGTGTCGATCTGCGCATCGCCGTCGAACACGGCGAAGGTGCCAGCCAGGCGGGCGATGTGTTCCGGGGCCTTGGAGGCCAGCGAGCGCACCGGAGCCAACCGGCCATTGGCCCCCAGACCCCGTTCGATGTCGTTGTAGATCGCCACCCAGGTCGATTTGGCCAACGGCGTCAGCGCGATGAGCGGAGGGTCGAGTTCGTTCTCCGCAGACAGCGGCCAGGCCTGATCGAGCAAGGCCGTCATGCGCTGGGTGTAGGCGCGATAGGCCGGTGTCTGGGCAATGTCGGTTTCGGTATAGCGGCGCTGCCCGGCGGTGGATTGCGGGAAGCTCACGAGGCAACGCGCCAGAAAGCCCTGTTCACGGGCCAGCGGATCAGCCAGCAGGCTGGACGCCACAGCAGGCTGCACCATCAAATGCAGGGTCAGTCGCCGACCGTAGTAACTGCCGGAGCCATCGCCCACACGCACGCGGTCGAACTCGCCCCGATCCCAAAGGCGCGACAGTGTGGTCAGCGTGCCCAGGCGCTTTTCTGCGCTCATCGCGTAGCCGCCGAGGAACTGCCCACCCTCGTCATTGACAAGGCCTATGGATGGCAGGCCGATGATGAGTTGGCGCTGGATGGCCTCGGTGCTGGGCTCCGAGACGATGAACAGCGGCATCACCGGTGCAGTGGGGCGCTGCGTTTCTGCCAGACGGGCCTGCTTGGCCTCGCTGGAGAGCTTCTTGTCAGCCAGCACCCGTTTGGCGTGGGCGTCGTAAACCAAAGCGGCCTGCTCGAACTCATCACGCTCGGTGCGGTACTTGGCCATCAGCGCCCGCTGGCGTTCCCGCACCTGTGCCAGGGCCCAGGCATCCACGGCGGATTTGCGCTCCCCGGATTCACCGAGGGTGAGGAAGAAATCGGACAGCGGCGAAACGCGTCCATCGATGATCACGTTGGCGAAGGGCTGCGCCACCTGATTCATCGCCGCCAGGATCGATTGACCGATCAAAGCCTCCGGAGCCTGGATGACGGCGTGCATCTGCTCGACCACGGCCGCGCCGACGGCACCAAGCGCTTCCACCGGAAACGGTGTGGCAGGATCGAGCTCGCGGGCCAGCGGTAAAGGATCTGGCTGGCGATCTTCTGCCCACGCTGGACGACCGACGCCTTTCTTCACGCCGATACCTCGCTGGTGGACTGGCGCACCTGGCGGTTGATGAAGGCGATGAGATCCTGCTGGCGGTAACGCACGCAGCGGCCCACCCGCACAAACGGCAGATTGGGTCGTCCACGTACACGCCAGGTAGCCAGCGTGGCGGGTTGTACTTTGAGGAGTGCTGCGGCCTCGTCTTCGGTCAGCAGCGCATTGGCTGTGCCGGTTTGGCCGTCATGGCTGTCCATTCCCATCTTGCTTCACTGCCTTCCATCGAGAGACGCAGTCAGCGTAGATAGGGGGAATGGATGGATAGCGCTAAATGGCAGGCAGGCGGGTCAGTCGCCGCCGCAGGTTTGCAATACTGATGGTGTCCTCGTGGGCGGTGACCACATCCCGATACCAGACTTTGTGGTCATTCCATTCTTGGAACTGCACCCCTTCGATGGGGTCTCCGTAGCAGGCTTGCTCGATCAGCGGCATGACCAGCTCGAAGTCAGCGCTGCCGGCATGTTGAACCAAGTGTTGCAGGGCGCGTGTGAGCTTGCTGACCGCCCCCGGCTTGCGCCCAGCGCGGTAGGGCCTGACCGCATCGCGGGCAGTACCCAGATGCCGATTCAGGATTGCCACCTGCTGTTCAGCCTGTTGCAGTGCTGCAGCCGAAGGTGAGGACGCAGCAAATGTCGCCATTAGCAAAAAGCGCTCCGCAGCCGCTTTGGTCTGATCTGCCCAGCGCCACGACTCACGCTCCCACTGTGCAAACTCGCCACGTAGTAGACCAATCTCATCGGCTTCGTCGTGGCCAATAGCGTTGTGCCGGAGTTCGTCCTCTATGCCCGAGGCGATCTCGCAGAAGGCATCGGCCGACGACCGCGCCTCCACGATGGCCAGCAGCGCATAGATCTGCGCGTCGGTCAGGGTGGGTTCGGCGCGCGGGATAGATGTGGTCCAGAGGCTGCGCGCGGCAGCGGCATAGCTGCTGTGGCGATCAGCGTGCTCGTGGACGGCGGTGATGGAGCGGGCGATGCCCTGCGAAGCCTTGGCCGCCCAATCCGGCGTGATCGGCTGGCACAGACCAGTGAGCAAGGAGCTGGCGTTGTCGATCAGCGCTGCCAAGTCCTGGAGGTCGACGGCAACCTCGGGCCACAGCCAGCACGCCCTATGCGCCTGGATCAGATCGCCAATGCCACCTGTCAACGGGTCGAATGGCATGGCACCGACGCCATCGCCGCTGTCGCGGTCGGCGCTTGAGTCGGTTGCCGATGGGTCTGCCATTGCGTCGTTGTACTCCTGTCGTTGCGAATCGTGCGAATGCTGCGAAAGTCCTTCTGGCACAAGGCGTTGCGGGTGCGTAGGCCCATGCGAAGCGTGCGAAAGCAATGAGGTCGGTTCGCAGGGCTCGCACCGTCTGCGACAGCAAAATCCTCAATCCTGACGCGGGGTTTCGCAGGATTCGCAACTTTCGCAAGTGCTGTGCTCATTTTATAGAAGGGGGTATGCGCTGGCGACCGCAGCGTGGGCTCACGATCCCTGACCCCATCGTCCCGCCCCAGGCAAAAGGGGTCCTTCTTGGCGATATTCCATTACGGGGGGCGCAAGCGCAGCATTTCGCTACCGTCCGACCAGAAAACAAGGTTTGCAGGGTTTGCAGTTCGCACTTGGCGGCGCGGGTCGATGGGTTGAATTCCGCGTCAGCGCGGGCGTGTGCGGGAAGTTGGGAAATGGCGAAGGTGCGAACCCGGGTGCGTACCCGGTTCGCAGGTTTGCACCCAGGCCACACGAAAAACGGCCAGGATAGAAAACTCAATACTGGCGTGGGTTTGCAGCCGATTTGCTAGCTGGGTTGCAGAAATCGGCCCACGAGCCTTTGCGCACCGTCTGACGCAGCAGACACAGTTCTACGTAACTCTCTACACGCGTGCGCGTGCGCGCGCCTCACGGAAAGTTACGACAACCTGTGTCCGATGCGTCAGACACGCCGGGGTATGAGCAAGGGTATCCAGAAATTGGACACCCTTGGCGACCAATCACACCACCCTGTACACCCGTTCGCCGCTGTCGTTGTGCGCCAGCACCACGTTCAGGCCGAGCTTCTTGCGCAGCATCCCGGAAATCGCCCCGCGCACTGTGTGCGGCTGCCAGCCGGTGGCCAGCATCAGTTGCAGGCTGGTCGCCCCATGCGGGCGGCGCAGTGCCATCACCAGCGCGGCGAGCTTGGTACCCGGGCGCACAGGGATGCCCTCCAGAAGCTGGAGGTCGCAGGTGGCGTCCATCCGCTGGACATCACTCGGCAGTGCAGGTCGTTGCTGGCCGATGGCCGCGTATCCCGCGTCGGTCAGCACGTGGCCGCCGTCGGCAGGCTCAATCCAACCGCGCTGCAGCAACGCGGTCAGAACCTTGGCGCGAGCTCCGCCGCGCAGGGTGTCAGGCGGTATCACGCGCCCATCAGCACGGCGGGCGGCGGTGCGCAGCAGCAGGCTTTGGGCCGGGGAAAGTTTGGGTAGGGTGTCCATCGCGGCCTCCCTTACTTGGTCTGGCCGTCGAAGATCGCCAGCAGATCGTCCAGCGCCTGATCCACCCGCCCGATGTCACCGACGTGGCCCCAGTGGATGGCGTCCGGGTCATGGCCAAAGTGGTCGTTGGCCAGTTGCTGCAAGGCCTCGATCTTGTCGAGGATCATCGGCAGGCGTTGAAGGTAGGTGTCGAGGGGCGTGGGCTGGGTGGTCATGGCTGGCTCCGGGTTGATGGATAACACCACCATTCACGCGCTGAACGATCAAGAAGCCAAGCTGATTCACTGTATATAGTTGTGCCACATTGATATACTTCCAATCTTATGATCCAGCCATCAGGTGACTTTCGATGAAACGCTGCGTTGTGGGTGTCCGGCGCGCCGATGCACCGGTAGCGGAAGGCCACGGGCGCTTTGCCCCGACTGTGTGGTTTCCGTCCATGGCCACTATGGCAGCTGTGCTGTCGGAAGACAACCGCGCCATGCTGCGTTTGATCCATGAGCGCAAGCCAAAGTCACTGACGGAACTGGCTGAACTGACCGGACGACAGGTGCCAAACCTGTCACGCACGCTGAGGATGATGGAAGGCTACGGACTGGTATCGATAGAAAAAAACGCTCGCGAAACTCAGCCTGTGGCGCTGGCAACAGAGTTCTTGGTTGTGCTGGATTCACCACAGGGAGATGAGGAATGAAATTCGAGGTCTACTGCGATGAGGCCAATCCGGATGTTTTGACATCCGCAAGTCCGCGCGCGCGATACCTCATGATCGGCAGCCTTTGGTTGCCGGTTGAACTGCGCGACGAAATCAAGTCCAGAGTCGGCGCCTTGCGCCAGCGACATCAGGCATGGGGCGAAATCAAGTGGAGCAAGGTTTCGCCGAATCGAAGAGACTTTTATGTGGAGCTCATCGATTTATTCGTCAGCTATGGCGACAACCTGCGATTTCGCTGCATTGCGGTGGATCGTACGCAGTTGAACCTTGCCCTACATGACAACGACGGCGAGCTTGGGTTCTATAAGTTTTATTACCAGTTGCTGCACCACTGGATTCTTGACTTTAACGAATACCGGATTTTTTGTGATGTCAAAAGCAACCGCGATCCCAAACGCTTGCCTGTTTTGGGGCGCTGTCTCTCTAGGGCTAACCTGACATCGAGCATCGTCAGCACGCAGTCGTTGCCTTCACACGAGGTGGTGTTGATCCAGTTGTGCGATCTGTTGTTGGGAGCTGCCAGCAGCCGAATCAATGACACGTTACGCGATGGCACCGCCAAGTCGGTCGTCGTTCAGCGCCTCGAAGTGGCACTGGGTAGAACGCTTGCCCCCACTCACAAGACGGAAGAGAAGTTCAACATCTTCAAAATCCGACTGCAGGGGGGATGGTGATGGCGTTGCCCTCACTGGTGAACTACGCCACCGTGGCTGAATACCGCTCGCATTACGAACGGGTTTACTGTCGCGGCAATATCCAGACCTTTGACGGTATACGTGTGTTCTTTGGTGCGAATCAGTTTGGGCACATGTTCTACGAGAGTACCGCACGCGATGGACGCAAGGATGCTTTTTCGTCTGTAAGGGCGCAGCGTATCGACTGGATCAAATCAACGCTTGAGCACCCGAATGCTGACTTGTTCGCAGGTTGGGACAAGGCTTCGCGGGGGTACGACTCCACTCGACGCGTGGCTGTCGTCTACGAGGACTTCGTGGTGGTCGTGGCTATGGGGCTGAAGCTCGATGGCTCGCTGAAGGCGAAATTCGTGACCTGCTATCAAGCGGACAACAGCATCAGCAAGATCAGAACTTCGCCTGTCTGGTCACGAGTGGACTGCGTCCGTCAACTCGGAGGAGTGCCATGAAAGCGCTCCAGAAAAAACAAAGGCCGCTGATTCGCTACGCGGGTTCAGCGGCCGAAACCTCGATACGTTCAAAGCCGATAGGCAGTGAACTCAACCCGCTATTCTACTCTAGGAGCAGGCCTTGTCAAGACATCGGTCTTGCGCCTGCCATGGCAATCCCACAATGAACCTCGAAGAACTCCTCAGCACCCTCGAATCGCCCATAGTCATCCGCCCCACGCGTCGGATGACCCAAGGCGAGCTTGAAAGCTACCTCGACAAGGCCGCCGACATCCTGCGCGGCAATGCCGACCACTCGGAATTTCGCGGCTACGTGTTCGCGCTGCTCTTCTACAAGCGCATCAGCGACTGTTTCGACGAAGAAGTCCGCAACCAAGTCGCTACCCTGACCAAGGCAGGTGTACCGCAGGATCAGGCACTGTCGCTGGCACGGGACCCTCAGAATCACCACTTCATCGTGCCTGAGGCGGCCACTTGGGCCACCGTGGCGCGTACCGCCAAGGCCCAGCTCGGCCAGGCGCTGAATGACGCCATGCTCGCCATCGAACGGGCCAACGCCCACCGCCAGAACAACTTCGACCCCGAGTTCGACACCAAATCGTCTAAGT